>NZ_JBSFDF010000024.1:0-112503 GCF_053593795.1 Streptomyces sp. NPDC002104
GGGGGGGGGGGGGGGGGGGGGGGGGGGGGGGCGGGGGGGGGGGGGGGGGGGGGGGGCGGGGCGCGGGGGGGGGGGGCCCCCCCCCCCCCCCCCCCGGAGGGGGGACCACGCGGGCCGGGCCCGGTGGGTGGGCCCGGCGCGCGTTCGGTCCGGCCCGGCCGGGTCCCGGCGACCAACCAGGACCCGGCGGAGCCGAAGCGCGCCGCCCGCCTGCCGTGGAGTGTCGGGCAGACAACAGGACGGGCGGCGCGGGTTGCGGGTCGTCGCACTGTACGAGGGGGAGCCGACGACCCGGGCTACCTCTTGGCGAGGCCCTTAAGTGAAGCGCTCGGACGGACCCCCGCGGGAGGGTGCGTATCGCATTTATGCGCGTACTGCGTTCACACCCCGTGTGAACCGCGCACCCACTAGCCTGGATCCGACGAGCCCTTGGAGCGGCCATGCAGCCCAATGCACTGCTCGACGCCCTCCTCGCCGAGGCGGGCATGTCCCATGCCGGACTCGCCGCGTACGTGAACCAGGCGGGCCGCTCCCGCGGACTGGCCCTGCGCTACGAACACACCGCCGTGGCGCGGTGGTTGAAGGGGCAGCGCCCGCGCGGCCAGGTCCCGGACCTGATCTGCGAGGTCATCGGGGGCCGGCTGCGGCGGCCGCTCTCCCTCGACGACGCCGGGTTCGGCCTGCCCGGACAGCCCGCCGATCCGCAGGGGTCCCCCCTGAGCGGATTCGTCGACCGCGCGGCCGCCCTGTGGCGCTCCGACGGCCACGGCCGGCAGCCCCTCGACGCCGGGGCGCTGACCGGAACCCCCGCGGTGATGCCCGTGTGGGAGTGGGAGAACCCGCCGGAGGACTCCGACGTGTCCCGCGCGGGGCCGACCCGGGTGGGCCCCGAGCACGTGGAGATCCTCAAGGCCGCCCGTGCGCACTACGAGCTGATGTACCGCAGGGCCGGCGGCGTGGCCACCCGCGACCGGGTCGTCCGCTTCCTCGGCACCGAGACCGCCCCCATGCTGCGCGGCAGTTACTCCGACGGCCTCGGCCGCAGTCTGCACCGGGCCGGCGGTTCCCTGGTGGCCGTGGCGGGGATCTGCGCCTACGACTCCGACGCGCACGGGCTGGCCCAGCGCTACTTCCACCAGGCGCTGCGGCTGGCCAAGGCGAGCGGGGACCGGGGGCTCGGGGCCTATGTGATCGCGCTGATCGTCAACCAGAGCCTGCACCTGCGGGAGTTCCGCCAGGCCGTTGCCTTCGCCGAGGCCGCCCTGCGCGCGGCCGGCCGGCACACCACCCCGGCCCTGGCCGCGGACCTGTACGCCATGCAGGCCAAGGCCTACGCCCAACTCGGGGACCCGGTCGCCGCGTTGGCCTGCATCCGCAAGGCGGAGGCGGCGGCGGAGCGGATCCGGCCCGGCACGGAGCCGGACGAGACGGGGTACGTGCAGCCCGGGCTGGTCAACGTACAGGTGGCGGAGGCGCTGCTCGGGCTGGGTGATCTGCGGGCGGCCCGGGAGCAGGCTTCGGCCGCCGTGGGCACACCCGCGCACGACCGGGGCCGGGTGCACCGGCTCGCGATGCTGTGCGAGATCCAGCTGCGCCAGGGCGAGGCCGATCAGGCGGTGGCCTCGGCGGCCGAGATGGCCGAGCGGGCCAAGGGGATGGAGTCGCTGCGCCTGCGCGACCGGCTGCGCGCGGTCCGGGAGCAGTTGCTGACCAGCGGGTGTTCGGGGGCGCAGGACACGGCCGAGCTCATCGACGGGGCGCTGCGCGTTCCGCTGTGACATCCCCGGTGGCGTTCTCTGCGCCGCCCTGTGCGCGTTCCCCCGGGCCCGGGGGACCTGCTGCCATGTTGCCACCTACTCGATCGGAAGGTGGCAGAACCGTGCAGTGGATGAACCTGAGTGAGCAAACCGTGTACACGAACCGCTGGTTCGACGTGAATCTCGCCGACGTGGAACTCCCCGACGGCCGGCACCTGGACCACTTCGTCATCCGGCTGCGCCCGGTCGCCGTCGCCACGGCCGTCAACGCGGCCAACGAGGTGCTGCTGCTGTGGCGCCACCGCTTCATCACCGACAGCTGGGGCTGGGAACTGCCCGCCGGGGTGGTCGAGGACGGGGAGTCCGTGGAGCGGGCGGCCGCCCGCGAGATGGAGGAGGAGTCGGGCTGGCGGCCCGGCCCCCTGCACCACCTGATGACCGTGGAGCCGTCCAACGGGCTGACCGACGCCCGCCACCACCTCTACTGGGCGGACGGGGCCACGTACACGGGCCACCCCGAGGACGACTTCGAGTCCTCGCGCCGCGAGTGGGTCCCGCTCAAGCTGGTCCCCGACATGATCGCGCGCGGCGAGATCCCGGCCGCCAACATGGCGGCCGGGCTGTTGCTGCTGCACCACCTGCGGCTCGGCTGAGCCGCCCGGGGCCGCCCGCGGCCGGCTGTGCGGGCCGGCCGTGCGGGTCAGCCGTACGGGTCAGCCGTACGGGCCGGCCGTCAGCTGTACGGGTAGAAGCCCGAGCCGGTCTTGCGGCCGAGGCGGCCGGCGTCGACCATCCGCTGGAGCAGCGGGGGAGCCGCGTACAGGGGCTCCTTGAACTCCGCGTACATCGAGTCGGCCACCGAGGCCACCGTGTCCAGGCCGATGAGGTCCGCGAGCTTCAGCGGGCCCATCGGGTGGGCGCAGCCCAGCTCCATGCCGTTGTCGATGTCCTCGCGGCTCGCGATGCCCGACTCGAACATCCGGATCGCGGACAGCAGGTACGGGATGAGGAGCGCGTTCACGACGAAGCCGGAGCGGTCCTGGGCGCGGATCGCGTGCTTGCCCAGCGCCTGGCCGACCAGCGCCTCGGCGCGCTTGATGGTCTCGTCGCTCGTGGTCAGCGCCGGGATCAGCTCGACGAGCTGCTGCACCGGGGCCGGGTTGAAGAAGTGGATGCCGATGACCTGGTCGGGCCGCGAGGTCGCCACGGCCAGCTTGACCAGCGGGATCGAGGAGGTGTTGGAGGCGAGGATCGCGTCCGGGCGGGTGACCACCTGGTCGAGGACCTGGAAGATCTCCGTCTTGACCTGCTCGTTCTCGACGACCGCCTCGATGACGAGGTCGCGGTCGGCGAACTCGCCGAGATCGGTGGTGAACGACAGGCGGGCCAGGGTCGCGTCCCGCTCCTCCTCGCTGATCTTGCCGCGTTCGGCGGCCCGGGTCAGTGAGGTGTGCAGCCGGGTCCGCCCGAGTTCGAGTGCCTCGCCGGTGGTTTCGGCGACCATCACCTCGAGCCCGCTCCGGGCGAACACCTCCGCGATGCCCGCGCCCATCTGGCCACAGCCCACTACGCCGACGCGTGCGATGTCGTCTGGGAGGTCCGTCACATCGTGCCTTTCGCTGCTCTCCATCGCGGGTCCCCCGTACTCGTGCAGTGGTAACTGCGTTCCGGCGCCCGCCACGCCCCCCGACGTTACCCCCGTCCTTGCCCGGCGTGTCGGGCCGGGGCGGGCATGCTGGGCGGACACGAGCCAATGTCACGCAGCGGAACGGAGTCGTCACATGGAGTCCATCGGGAGGCGGACCATCGGCGGGCGGGCCATCGGGAGACGAGGGATGCTGGCCTGCGCCGCGGGAGTGCTCGCGGCGGTGGCGACGGCCCCCGCGGGAGCGTCCGTGCGGCCGGAGGAGGGGGCGGAGGCGAGGGGAGGGGCCCGGGGCGCCGCCAAGGCGCAGTTCCGCGGGATGTGGGTCGCCTCCGTGGAGAACGTGGACTGGCCCTCGCAGAGCGGACTTTCCGCGCGGGAGCAGCGCGCCGAACTGCTGGACCTCCTCGACACCGCCGTGGCCCGCCGCCTGAACGCCGTGATCCTCCAGGTCCGGCCCACCGCCGACGCGATGTGGCCCTCGGCGCGCGAGCCCTGGTCGCAGTGGCTCACCGGCGAGCAGGGCGTCGACCCCGGCTGGGACCCGCTCGGCACGGCGGTCGCCGAAGCCCACGCCCGGGGGCTGGAGCTGCACGCCTGGTTCAACCCGTACCGGGTGGCCAACCACACCGACCGGAGCCTGCTCGTCCCCTCGCACCCGGCCCGGCGCAACCCGGGCTGGACCGTGCCCTACGGCGGCAAGCTGTACTACAACCCGGGGCTGCCGGAGGTCCGCCGCTTCGTGCAGGACGCCATGCTCGACGCCGTCGCCCGCTACCCCCTCGACGGGGTGCACTGGGACGACTACTTCTACCCGTACCCCGTCGAGGGCCGCGATTTCGACGACGACGCCGCCTACGAGCAGTACGGCCGGGCCTTCGCGACCCGCGCGGCCTGGCGCCGCGACAACACCGACACCCTGGTCCGCGAGATGTCCGAGCGGCTGCGGGCACTGCGCCCCGCGACGCGCTTCGGCATCAGCCCCTTCGCCATCTGGCGCAACTCCGACCGCGATCCGCTCGGTTCGCCGACGCAGGCGGGCGTCGCCACGTACGACGATCTGTACGCGGACACCCGCAAGTGGGTGCGCGAGGGCTGGATCGACTACATCGTGCCGCAGGCGTACTGGCAGATCGGCCACCCGTCCGCCGACTACGCCGCCATCGTCCCCTGGTGGGCGCGGACCGTCGCCGGCACCCGCGTCCAGCTCTACGTGGGGGAGGCGCTGTACCGCTGCGACGCGCAGAGCTCCACCGCGGCCTGGCGCGATCCGCGCGAGCTGTCCCGGCACGTGCGGTTCGCCGCCGGATACCCGGAGGTCCGCGGCCACGTCTACTTCTCCGCGAAGCAGGTGGTCGCGGACCCCAACGGGGCGATGGCCCGGGTGGTCGCCGATCACTACCCGACGCCGGTGCCCGTACCGCCGCGCTGAACCCGGCCGTCCTCGCCGGCCCGGCCGTCTTCGGGAGCCCTCAGGGGCGGCCCGTCAGTGGTCGTGGTCGGCGGGGTGCTTCACCACGCAGTCGGGGCCGGGGGACATGACGGCCTCGTGCCCGTCCGTGAAGCGGACGCGGTAGGGAGGGGTGCCGTTCTCTCCCAGGACCTGGGTGATCTCACCGACCTTGTCGTGCTGGCCCACGATCCTGCCGTGCTGAACCAGCTGGTCGCCCTCGGTCGCGCGCATGCTGACCTCCTCGGTGGCGGTCCGATCCGGTGCTAGCAGTTTAGGTCGTTCCGCCCCTTTTTGACCCGTCGGGCCGCTGCGTCACGGCGATGCAGACGAGCACCGCGCAGGCGGCGACGGGCGCGGCCGGGGACAGGTGTTCGCCGAGCAGCAGCACCGACCACAGCAGGGTCAGCAGCGGCTGCGCGAGCTGGAGCTGGCTCGCGCGGGCCGCGCCGATCTCGGCCATGCCGCGGTACCAGACGAAGAGGCCGAGGAAGGAGGAGCCGACCGCCACCCAGACCAGCCCGGACACCCCGCGGCCGGTCAGCTCGACCGGTTCGTACGCGAGCCCGAGCGCGGAGCCGGCCAGGCCGATGGGCAGGCACAGCACCAGCGCCCAGGCGATCACCTGCCAGCCCGGCAGCAGCCGCGCCAGGCGCCCGCCCTCGGTGTACCCGGCCGCGCACACCAGCAGCGCGGCGAACAGGAAGGCGTCCCCGGCCGACAGGGCGCCGCCGCTCTGGGCCACGGTGAAGCCGAGGACGACGATCGCGCCGGCGACGGCGGCGGCCCAGAACCGCCGCGAGGGCCGGGCCCCGGTGCGCAGCGAGGAGACGACCGCGGTGGTGAGCGGGAGCAGGCCGACGACCACGGCGGCGTGCGAGGTGGTGGAGGTCTGCAGGGCGAGGGTGGTCAGCAGGGGGAATCCGACGACCACGCCGCCGGCGACGACCGCCAGCCCCGCCCAGTGGGCCCGGGCGGGCACGGGGACGCGCAGGGCCAGCAGGAAGGCGCCGGCCGTCAGGCCCGCGAGCAGACAGCGCAGGCCGAACAGGGACCACGGGCCGAAACTCTCCAGGCCCCATGCGGTGCCGGGGAAGGTCAGCGAGAAGGTGACGACTCCGGCCGCGGCGAGCGTGGTGCCGCCGAGGGCGGGCCGGCGGGCTTCGGTGCCTCCAACTGCTATCGCGTTGGGGAGAGTAGCGCTATTCTGTGCTGTCATGTACGAGCGTAGCAGTGTGGCGGAACTGGCGGAATCCCTTCGAGCGGAGCTGAACCGCTACTCGGTGGGTGGAAAGCTGCCATCGAGCAGGGCCCTGGTCGAGCAGTACCGGGTCAGTCCCGTCACCGTCTCCCGGGCCCTGTCCCAGCTCGCCGCCGAAGGCCTGGTGGTCACCCGGCCCGGAGCCGGGGTCTACCGCGCCCAGCCCCGTACGCAGGCACCCGCGCCCGGGGACACCTCCTGGCAGGCCGTCGCCCTGAGCGCCGAGGACGCCGGCGAGGTGGTGCCGCGCTCCGTGGACGCCTCGGGGGTGCTGGTCACCCTGGCCGCCCCGCCCGCCGGGGTCATCGAACTGCACAGCGGCTACCTGCACTCGGCGCTCCAGCCCGAGCGGGCCATGGCCGCGGCCCTCGCCCGGGCCGGCCGGCGGCCGGGGGTGTGGGGGCGGCCGCCCGTGGAGGGGCTGCCGGAGCTGCGGGACTGGTTCGCGCGGGAGATCGGCGGGGACGTCGCCGCCGGGGACGTGCTGGTGACCGCCGGCGGCCAGAGCGCGCTCGCCACCGCGCTGCGGGCACTCGCACCGCCCGGCGCGCCGATCCTCGTCGAATCCCCGACCTACCCCGGGCTGCTGGCCCTCGCCCGGGCCGCCGGATGCCGGCCGGTACCGGTCCCGGTGGACGCGGACGGGGTCCGGCCGGAGCTGCTGGCCGCCGCCTTCGAAGCGACGGGCGCGCGGGTGTTCGTATGCCAGCCGCTGTTCCAGAACCCGACCGGGGCCGTGCTGTCCGGCGAGCGGCGGGCGGAGCTGCTGCGGATCGCCCGCGCCGCCGGGGCGTTCGTGCTGGAGGACGACTACGCGCGGTACCTGGCCCACGAGGACTCCGGCCCGCTGCCGGCGACGCTGGCCTCCGACGATCCCGACGGGGTCGTCGTCCACGTGCGGTCCCTGACCAAGGTCACCTCGCCCAGTCTGCGGGTGGGCGCGCTGGCGGCCCGCGGCCCGGTCTTCGACCGGCTGCGCGCCATCCAGGTCGTGGACACCTTCTTCGTGCCCCGGCCGCTCCAGGAGACCGCCCTGGAGCTGGTGGGCGCACCGGCCTGGCCGCGCCACCTCAAGTCCGTGGCCGCCGAACTGCGCCACCGCCGCGACGTCCTGACGGGAGCGCTGCGCAGGGAGCTGCCCGAGCTGGAGGTGCCCCATCCGCCGCGCGGCGGCTACCAGGTGTGGGCCGGGCTCGGCGGGGGCGACGACGAGGCGGCCTTCGTGGCGGCCGCCCTGCGGGCCGGGGTGGCGGTGGCCCCGGGGCGGGCGTACTTCTGCGCGGAGCCGCCCGGCCCGTTCGTCCGGCTGAGCATCGCCGGGGTGTCCGGCCCCGGAGAACTGACCGAGGCCGTACGGCGGCTGCGGGCCGTGCGGGATCCGCGAGAGGCACCCTGAAGATCCGAGGAGGCGCCCTAAATCGGTTGAGGCGCAGGTGGGGCGTGCCTAGCCTGCGGGCATGGACGAGATCACCGAGACCGACGGCGCGGGCATACGGATCACCACGATCGCGGAACGGCCCGAACTGGCCGCCCGGCTCTGGGACATGAAGGACTCGTGGCCCGAGTTCGCGCAGCACGACGCGCTGGCCTGGCTGCTGTACCCGCGGATGGTCGCCGAGTTCCCGGAGTACGTCCTGATCGCCACGGACGGGGACACGGTGATCGCCCGCGGCTTCAGCGTGCCCTTCGCGCAGCACGCGCCGGGCCGCGACGGGGCGCTGCCCGCGCAGGGCTGGGACCGGATCCTGATGTGGGCCTTCTCCGACCTGCGGCGCGGGGTCGAGGCCGACACCGTGAGCGCGATCGAGATCAGCGTCGCCGCCGGCCGGCAGGGCGAGGGGCTCTCCGGCCGGATGCTCGCCGCGATGCGCGAGAACGCCCGCGCGCGGGGCTTCACCGAGGTGGTCGCCCCGGTCCGGCCCAGCGGGAAGCCGGCCGAGCCGGACACCTCGATCCATGAGTACGCGTACCGCACCCGCGAGGACGGCCTCCCGTACGACCCGTGGCTGCGGGTCCACGTGCGGGCGGGCGGCGTCATCGACTCGGTGGCCCCGCTGTCGATGACGATCACCGGTTCCGTCGCCGAGTGGCGGGAGTGGACCGGCCTGCCCTTCGACACCGCCGGCCCGGTCCGCGTTCCGGGGGCCCTGTCCCCGGTCCACTGCGCACCGGAGCAGGGCTTCGCGGTCTATGTGGAGCCGAACGTCTGGGTCCGGCACGCGCTGGCCCAGCCGGTCCAGCCGGTCCAGCCGGTCGCGCCGGTCTAGAGGAGCGCGATGGGGGCGGTGGCGGAGGAGGAGAGGTAGATCCCGCCGATGCCCGCGTAGGTGGCCCGGTAGCCGCGCAGGAGTTCGTCCAGCGGGATCGTCAGCCGGGCCGGGGTGTCGCAGCGGGCGGCCCCGAACTGGTCGGTGACGGCGGTGCACAGGGTCCGGCCGCCGACGGTGGTGAAGGTGACCGGTACGCCGTCCAGCCCGGCCGGGGCATCCGCGATCCGTACGGTCGTGCTGAGGTTCCTGACCCCGAAGAGCAGCCCGTTCAGCTTCGCCGGCCCGGCCGTGGTGACCGTGGCCGCGGCGGGCCGGACCAGCTCGGGCGCCTCGCAGAGCTGGGCGCCGGGAGCGAAGACCTGGCCGGTGGGGCAGGCCACGACGGTGGCGATCCCGCCCGCGCACTGGACGTAGAACCGCTGGTCCTGCGGTCGCGGCAGCCGTCCGGTGGCGCCTCCGGCGCACGAGCCCTCGGCGGCGCCGGCGGGCGCCGCCGCCCCGCCCAGGGCGAGGACCGCCCCGACGGTCAGTGCGGCGAGTCCGGCCCATGCCTTGGCGATGCGTAACACCCTTGCCCCCAGATCACTCGGATCACTCGCTGTGACGAAATGAATACGAAGTGACTATAGGGACGGGCGTGTTGCGGGCACAACGCTCCCGGGCCATCGCCAGGACGTGCGAATAGCCCCCATGTCCACCGTCGGCCTAGCGGCCCCGGGGCTTGCCGCGCTTGCCGGTGGACTTCGCCGTGGCCTTGCCGCCCTTGGGGGCGCCGGAGCGCGGGTTCTTCGCGGCGGGCTTGCCTCCCGAGCGGGGGGCCGGCTTGCGTGCCGGCTTCGCCTTCTTCGGCTCCGGCTCGGGCTGCGTGCGGCCGCGTCCGCGCGAGCTGTTGACCGTCCGCCCGCGCACGATCCCGATGAACTCCTCGACCAGCTCGGGCGTCTCGTCCGCCTCGGGCCACGACAGCGCCACGCGCGACTCGGGGGCGTCCAGCAGGGTCCGGTACGTGAGGTCCTTGCGGTGGTGCAGCCGCGCGAGCGACTGGGGCACGATCAGCAGCCCGATGCCCGCGGCCACCAGCTCGATCGCGTCGGCCGTGGTCTCCGGGCGCTGGAACGCGGCCTGGCCCGGCAGCTGCTCCCACTCCAGGGTGTCGTCCAGCGGGTGGAGCACGATGTCGTCGGCCAGCTCCGCGATCGACACCTCCTCGGCCGCGGCCAGGAGGTGGTCCTTCGGGATCACCACGACCGTGGTCTCGGTGTAGAGCGGGATCGCGCTGAGGTCCGTACGGTCGATCGGCAGCCGGACAAACCCCGCGTCGGCGCCGCCGCCGCGCAGCAGGGCGGGTGCTTCGGCCGGCCCGACCTGGACGAGGGTCAGCGGAACGTCGGGCAGCCGCTCCTTCCAGATCCGGACCCACTTCGTGGGAGTCACCCCGGGGACGTATGCGAGCTGGAACGTGGGGGGTGTCCGGGAGTCTGTCACCCGGCCAGATTACCGGCCGTGGTCGGAGGGGGCGCACATGCTCGATACCCTGGACCCCATGACGTCGCACCAGACCACCCAGACCATGAAGCCCGCCACTGCGGCGAAGAAGCTGGGTGTGTACCTCGAGGCCACCCCCGCAGAGTTCCAGGAGGGTGTCGTCTCGCGCACCGAGCTCACCGCCCTCCAGGCCGAGCCGCCCCAGTGGCTGCTTGACCTCCGGGCCAACGGCCCGCACCCCCGTCCGGTGGTCGCGTCGAAGCTCGGCATCTCCATCTCCGGTCTGGCGCGCGGCGGTGTCACCGAGGCGCTCACCACGGAGCAGATCGAGGCCCTGAAGCAGGAGATGCCGGAGTGGCTCGCGAAGGAGCGCGCCACCCAGGCCGACGTCCGCAAGGAGGCCGTCCGCATCAAGCAGATGCAGGCGGAGAAGGCCGACAAGGCCGGCAAGACGGAGAAGACCGAGAAGGCCGAGAAGTAACGACCCTCCACCGGTCCTCCACCGGCCCGCACCCGCCGTGAGATGCTGGTGCGCGTGACGATCGAGGACCTGGTGCGGCTGCGGCGGGCCCGGGACCGGATGGACCGCGACTACGCCGAGCCGCTGGACGTACCGGCGCTGGCCTCCGTCGCCCTCATGTCGCCCGGGCACTTCTCCCGCAGCTTCCGGGCGGCCTTCGGGGAGAGCCCGTACAGCTATCTGATGACCCGCCGCGTCGAGCGGGCGAAGGCGCTGCTGCGCCGGGGCGACCTGAGCGTGACCGAGGTCTGCTTCGCGGTCGGGTGCACCTCGCTGGGATCCTTCAGCTCCCGGTTCACCGAGCTGGTCGGCGAGACCCCCAGCGCCTACCGGGCCCGGCGGCACGAGGACGGCGCCGCGATCCCGGCGTGCGTCGCCAAGGTCTTCACCCGGCCCGTCCGCAGGCCCGCGGGCAGCGGGGGAGCGGGATCCCCGGCCGCGTCGTAGCGTCGGGGCATGACCATCAAGCTCGCGCAGTGCTTCATCGCCGTCGACGACCACGACAAGGCGCTGGCCTTCTACCGCGACGCCCTCGGCATGGAAGTGCGCAACGACGTCGCGTTCGAGGGGATGCGCTGGGTGACCGTCGGCTCGCCCGAGCAGCCCGACGTGGAGATCGTCCTCGAACCGCCGCTCGCCGACCCCGGCGCCTCCCCGGCCGACCGGCGGGCCATGGCCGAACTGCTGGCCAAGGGCGTGCTCCGCGGGGTGATCTTCGCGACCGACGACGTGGACGCCACCTTCGAGCGGATCCGGGCCACGGGTGCGGAGGTGCTCCAGGAGCCCGTCGACCAGCCGTACGGGGTCCGCGACTGCGCCTTCCGCGATCCGGCCGGCAACATGCTCCGCTTCAACCAGCCCCGGAGCCGCTGATCCCGGAGCCGATGACCCCGGAGCCGCTGACCCCGGAGCCGCTGACCCCGGTGCGCGGTCCTTGCGCGTCTACCCGGCGGCCCATCCCGGGATCGTCGGCAGCACCTGTTCGGCCACGCGCAGCACGACCGCGTCGTCGGGCATCAAGCCGTCGGAGCGCCACAGGGTCAGCTCGTAGAAGCCGCCGCCGTCCTTGGGGTCCAGGGCCACCACGAGGGCGCGGGCCGGGACGCCGGGGCCGCTGCTCGAATTGCTGCCGTCCAGACGGAAGCTGATGCTGATGGTGCGGTCCGAGTAGAAGGCGGCCGGGCGGCCCAGGACCGTCCGCGGCGGTGCGCCGTTCCCGAGGAGCTCCGCCACGGTGGCGACCGTCATCTCGCCGGAGGAGGCCCTCAGGTGGACCGTGTAGGTCTCGAACTCGATCTCGGCCGTGGGGGTGTGGATCTCCTTGTCGCCGCCGACGGGCTTGGAGGTGCCGTCACCGCCGTTCGCGTTCTTCACGGCCTCCGCCGGAGTGCCCAGCAGGCCGGCGAGATCGGGACGGTGCAGCGCCTCGCACAGCTGGGCCCCGGTGACCTGCCCCGCCTCCCCGGCGGAGGAGTTCGCCGGTGTCTTCGTGGGATGCCCGTGCGAGCAGGTGACGGGTTTCGGCTCGGCGCTCGAATTCGACGACTGCCCCACCGCCCAGAGGCCGATTCCCATGCCCCCGATCAAGATCACGGCCGTGATGCCCTGGCCTATCGCCGCGCGCGCTGTGATCGTGTCGATGCCTTCGCCCATGTCCCCCACCTGCTGCTTTCCCCCGATACGTGCCGAGGGAAGGTAACCCGTGATCATTGGGCGCACAAGCGAGTAACACGGGGGAGCGGGCCGGATGACCGCTTTGCATAAACGTGCGGTCTTACGTATAGTCATGCCATCGAGGAGGAGGGTCCGATGGTGGTACGTGTAGCGGTGGCCGGTGCGAGCGGATACGCGGGCGGGGAAGTGCTGCGCCTGCTGCTGGCGCACCCCGAGGTGGAGATCGGTGCGCTGACCGCGAACTCCAACGCCGGGCAGCCGCTCGGCGCGCTCCAGCCGCACCTGGTGCCGCTGGCCGGACGCGTGCTGGAGGCGACCACGCCCGAGGTGCTCTCCGGTCATGATGTCGTCTTCCTGGCGCTGCCGCACGGCCAGTCCGCCGCCGTGGCCGCCCAGCTCGGCGAGGAGGTCCTCGTCGTCGACATGGGCGCGGACCACCGGCTCCAGTCCTCCGCCGACTGGGACAGGTTCTACGGCGCCCCGCACGCCGGGACCTGGCCCTACGGCCTCCCCGAGCTGCCCGGAGCCCGCGCCGCGCTGGCCGGCTCCAAGCGCATCGCCGTCCCCGGCTGCTACCCGACCGCCGTCTCGCTCGCGCTGTTCCCGGCCTACGCCGCGCAGCTCGCCGAGCCCGAGGCCGTGATCGTCGCCGCCTCCGGCACCTCCGGCGCCGGCAAGGCGCTCAAGCCGAACCTGCTGGGCTCCGAGGTCATGGGCTCCATGAGCCCGTACGGGGTCGGCGGCGGCCACCGCCACACGCCCGAGATGGTGCAGAACCTCAGCCCCCTCGCCGGGCAGCGGATCTCCGTCTCCTTCACGCCCACGCTGGCGCCGATGCCCCGCGGCATCCTGGCCACCTGCTCCGCCAAGGCGCTGCCGGGCACCACGGCCGACGCGGTCCGCGCCGCGTACGAGAAGGCGTACGCGGACGAGCCCTTCGTGCACCTGCTGCCCGAGGGCCAGTGGCCGGCGACGGCATCCGTCTACGGTTCCAACGCCGTTCAGATCCAGGTCGCGTACGACGAGGCCGCGCAGCGGATCATCGCGATCAGCGCCATCGACAACCTGACCAAGGGAACCGCCGGCGGCGCGGTCCAGAGCATGAACATCGCCCTCGGGCTTCCCGAGGAGCTGGGTCTTTCCACGATCGGAGTCGCACCGTGAGCAGGGGCCACCTCCCAGCGGTAGCCGGGGGAGCACGAGCAGCCACCGGGCTGCGGGCGACGACGATGGCCGCAGGGGCGCGCTGCTCGGGCGGAGAAGCGAACGAGGAGATGCAGTGAGCGTCACGGCAGCACAGGGGTTCACGGCGGCCGGCATCGCCGCCGGGATCAAGGCGAACGGCAATCCCGACCTGGCCCTCGTGGTCAACAACGGGCCGCGCCTGGCCGCGGCGGGTGTCTTCACCTCCAACCGGGTCAAGGCCGCGCCGGTCCACTGGTCCGAGCAGGTCCTGCGCGGGGCCACCGTCAGCGCGGTGGTCCTCAACTCCGGCGGCGCCAACGCGTGCACCGGCCCCAAGGGCTTCCAGGACACCCACGCCACCGCCGAGAAGGTCGCGGAGGTCCTGAACCAGCAGGGTGTGGGGAACGGCGTCAACGCCGGCGAGGTCGCCGTCGCGTCCACCGGCCTCATCGGGGTCCTGCTCCCGATGGACAAGCTCCTCCCGGGCGTCGAGACCGCGGCCGCCGCGCTCTCCGCCGACGGCGGCGAGGCCGCCGCCATCGCCATCAAGACCACCGACACGGTGCACAAGACGGCCACGGCCGGCCAGGACGGCTGGACCGTCGGAGGCATGGCCAAGGGCGCCGGCATGCTGGCCCCGGGCCTGGCCACCATGCTCGTCGTCCTCACCACCGACGCCGACCTGGACAGCGCCACCCTCGACAAGGCGCTGCGCGCCGCGACGCGCACCACCTTCGACCGGGTCGACTCCGACGGCTGCATGTCCACCAACGACACGGTGCTGCTGCTCGCCTCCGGCGCGTCCGGCCAGGTGCCGGCGTACGAGGCGTTCGCGGAGGCCGTGCGCACGGTCTGCGACGACCTGGCCCGCCAGCTGATCGGCGACGCCGAGGGCGCCAGCAAGTCCATCCGCATCGAGGTCGTCGGCGCGGCCACCGAGGAGGACGCGGTCGAGGTCGGCCGGTCCATCGCCCGGAACAACCTGCTCAAGTGCGCCATCCACGGCGAGGACCCGAACTGGGGCCGCGTCCTGTCCGCGATCGGCACCACGAAGGCCGCCTTCGACCCGGACCGGCTGAACGTCGCCATCAACGACGTCTGGGTCTGCAAGAACGGCTCGGTCGGCGAGGACCGCGACCTGGTGAGCATGAAGGGCCGCGAGGTTCGCATCACCGCCGACCTGTCCACCGGCGCGCAGTCCGCGGTCATCTGGGCCAACGACCTGACCGCCGAGTACGTCTACGAGAACAGCGCGTACTCCTCATGAGCACTGCACGCAGGCACACCGCACTGCCCAAGGCCGAGATCCTCATCGAGGCCCTGCCCTGGCTGACCCGCCACAACGGCAAGGTCGTCGTCATCAAGTTCGGCGGCAACGCCATGATCGACGAGGACCTGAAGGCCGCCTTCGCCCAGGACGTCGTCTTCCTGCGCCAGGCCGGCCTCAAGCCGGTCGTCGTGCACGGCGGCGGCCCGCAGATCAACGCCCAGCTGGACAAGCAGGGCCTGGTCAGCGAGTTCAAGGCGGGTCTGCGCGTCACCACGCCCGAGGCGATGGACGTCGTACGGATGGTCCTGGCCGGGCAGGTCCAGCGCGAGCTGGTCGGGCTGCTCAACCAGCACGGGCCGCTGGCCGTCGGCATGACCGGCGAGGACGCGCACACCATCACCGCCACCAAGCACCAGCCCGAGATCGACGGCGAGAGCGTCGACATCGGACGGGTCGGCGAGATCACCGCCATCGACACCGGCGCGATCGAGGCGCTGCTGGCGGACGGCCGGATCCCGGTGATCTCCTCCATCGCGCGCAGCGCCGACGACCACCACGTGTACAACGTGAACGCCGACACGGCCGCCGCGGCGCTCGCCGCCGCGCTCGGCGCCGAGACGCTGATGGTCCTCACCGACGTGGAGGGGCTGTACGCGGACTGGCCCAACAGCGACGAGGTCATCAGCCGGCTCACCGTGAGCCAGCTGGAGAAGCTGCTGCCCGAGCTGTCCAGCGGCATGGTCCCCAAGATGGAGGGCTGCCTGCACGCCGTCCGCAACGGGGTGACCACCGCCCGGGTGATCGACGGGCGGGTCCAGCACTCGATCCTGCTGGAGATCTTCACGGACGAGGGAATCGGCACGATGGTCGTGCTCGACGACCAGGGACTCACTACTCAGGGAGCGGACCCCGCATGACCGGCGACCAGGCCACCGGCAACCAGCACTTCGCCGCCCGCTGGCAGGGCGCGCTGACCAACAATTACGGCACCCCCGCGCTGGCCCTCGTACGCGGCGAGGGCGCGCAGGTCTGGGACGCGGACGGCAAGCAGTACACCGACTTCGTCGGCGGGATCGCGGTCAACGCGCTCGGCCACGCGCACCCGGCCATCGTCGCCGCGGTGACCGGGCAGATCTCCACGCTGGGCCACGTCTCCAACCTCTACGCCTCCGAGCCGGTCCTCGCGCTCGGCGAGCGGCTGCTCCAGCTCTTCGGCCGCCCCGGCAAGGTCTTCTTCTGCAACTCCGGCGCCGAGGCCGTCGAGGGCGCCTTCAAGATCGGCCGGCTGACCGGGCGGACCCACATGGTCGCCACCGGCGGCGGCTTCCACGGCCGCACCATGGGCGCCCTGGCGCTCACCGGCCAGCCCGCGAAGCAGGGCCCGTTCCTGCCGCTGCCCGGAGACGTCACGCACGTCCCGTACGGTGACGCGGAGGCCCTGCGGGCCGCCGTCACCGAAGAGACCGCGTTCGTGATCATCGAGCCGATCCAGGGCGAGAACGGCGTGGTCGTTCCCCCGGCCGGGTATCTGACCGCAGCCCGCGAGATCACCCGCGCCACCGGCACCCTGCTCGTCCTCGACGAGGTGCAGACCGGCATCGGGCGCTGCGGCCAGTGGTTCGAGCACCTGGCGCACGAGGGCGTGGAGCCCGACATCGTCACCCTCGCGAAGGGCCTCGGCGGCGGTCTGCCGATCGGCGCCGTCGTCGCCTTCGGACCCGTGGCCGACCTGCTCCAGCCCGGTCAGCACGGCACCACCTTCGGCGGCAACCCGATCGCGTGCGCCGCCGGCCTCGCCGTGATCGACACCATCGCCGCCGACGGACTCCTCGACCAGGTCAAGGAGCGCGGCGAGGCTCTGCGGGGCGGAATCGAGGGATTCGCACACCCGCTCGTCTCGCACGTCCGCGGTGCGGGCCTCCTGCTGGGTATCGTGCTGACCGAGCCGCTCGCACCACAGGTGCAGCGCGCGGCTCAGGACGCCGGCTTCCTGGTCAACGCGCCCGCCCCCGACGTCGTACGGCTCATGCCCCCGTACGTGCTGTCCGAGGCCGAGGCGGACGCGTTCCTCCAGGCCCTGCCCGGCGTGCTGGACGCAGCGAAGTCCGCCGCGGACGTGGACGGATGATCAATCGGGGAATGGGACGACGATGAGCCAGGCGCAGGAACACGAGCAGAACGGCCAGTCCGTTCCGCAGACCCGCACCGCCCGCCACCGCCGGATCGTGGACATCCTCAACCGGCAGCCGGTCCGCTCGCAGAGCCAGCTGGCCAAGCTCCTCGCCGACGACGGGCTGAGCGTCACCCAGGCGACGCTCAGCCGCGACCTCGACGAGCTCGGCGCGGTGAAGATCCGCAACACCGGCGGCGAGCTGATCTACGCGGTCCCCAGCGAGGGCGGTTTCCGCACCCCGCAGGCGCCGCTCGGCGAGTCGGCGAAGGAGGAGCGCATGCGGCGCCTCTCCGGGGAACTGCTGATCTCCGCGGAAGCCTCCGCGAACCTCGTGGTCCTGCGCACCCCGCCGGGTGCGGCCCAGTTCCTCGCCTCCGCGATCGACCAGGCCGAACTCCAGGCCATCCTCGGCACGATCGCGGGCGATGACACCCTGATGCTGATCAGCCGCGACCCGGCGGGCGGCCAGGCCCTCGCCGACCACCTGCTGAGGCTGGCCCAGAAGGAGGGCTGAGCCCCCGCCGAGCCCCCGGGCCGAGCCCACGCCGCCTCCGGCGAGGACCACGGGCGGTGGGGCGAGGCGCGGTGGGGCGAGGCCCGGTGGGGCTAGTAGCGGGTGACGGCGAGCGGGCCCGACTCCGTGCCGATCGCGATGTGCGGCCGCCTGCGCGGGTCCGCCCAGCGCAGCACCGCGCGCATCGCACGCTCGGGGACCGAGACGCACCCGGCCGTCGCGCCCTTGCCGTTCACGTGCAGGAAGATGCCCGCGCCCCGGCCCCGTACGGGCTGCTCGTAGTTGAAGGCGATGACCAGGGCGTGCGCGTACTGCTGCGTGTACGCGGTCAGGTGCTCGGCCTCGCCGGGCGCGCAGTCCGCGGGCAGCGGCTCCACCCAGCGGTTGTAGCTCGCCGAGGCGTTGTCCTGGCACCACCAGGAGTCTGGGGTCACCCGCCGGTAGCGGGTGGCCGTACCGGCCGGGGCGTGCGCGATGCCGAAGGCGTAGGGCAGCGCGTACAGGCCGGCCGGGGTGGTATTCGTGCCCTGGGTGCGGGTCGCGCCCTCGGTCAGCCCGTTCACGCCGAAGCGGGCCGGCGCGCTCCCCGCCCGGTACCAGTGCCCCGCCCGCCGGTCCCACCAGGTCAGGCGCCCCGTGGTGGAGCCGGAGGCCGGAGCCACGGCGGTGATCAGCTGGCTGCCGCCGCCGGTGTCTGCGAGCAGCGCGGGCAGCGGCGGGCCGCCCCGATGGTCCATGGGCAGCAGGCTGGTGACGACCAGTGAGGCGGCGAGGAGCGCGGTACGCAGCACATGTCAGACGGTACGGGGCGGAAGGGGCAGCGGCAGCGCAGGCAGGCCGTCGACGCTCACCCCGATGAACTCCTTCTTCTCGCAGTACGCGTTGAACTCCTCGTCCGTCTTGCGGCCGAAGTACTCCGCGTGGAGCGTGCGCTCGCCCTGGTACTCCATGAAGGGGATGGCGTACCCGCACACGTCCGCGATCCGGCGGGCCTTGACCAGGATGACCGCGCGCGCCGCGGGCCCGTCCGCGTCACCGAACAGTTCGACGAGCCCGTCCCAGCGCGGGTCGTCGCGGAAGACGGCCTCGCCGTCGCCGTGGATGCGCACGATGTTCGGCGGCCCGCTGAACGCGCACCACATCAGCGTGATGCGGCCGTTCTCACGGACGTGCGCGATGGTTTCGGCGCCGCTGCCGCCGAAGTCCAGGTAGGCGAGGGTCTGCTCGTCGATGACGACGAGCGTCCCGGCGCGGCCCTTGGGGGAGAGGTTGATGTGGCCGTCGCCGGACAGCGGGGCGGTGGCGGTGAAGAAGATCGGCTGTTCTTCGATGAAGGTGCGGAGCCTGCCGTCAATACGATCGTAAAGCTTTCCCATGGCCGGATTATCTCCCACGGGTCCGGCCCCGGAGCAGGGGATTTCAGCCGGTGAGACCGAGCCGGGAGCGGCGCAGCCCCAGTGCGTGGGCGTCGAAGAGGTGCGCGGACCGCTCCAGGAGCAGGGCCAGTTCGGGCCGCTCCGCCTGCGCGAAATGCAGGGTCACCTGCCAGTTCCAGCCGCGTACGATCCCCCGCGCCGACCCCCGCAGCCCTGGGTCGGGGTCGTCCGTCAGGGCCACCGCGGCCCGCAGCGCGTGGATCCCGCCCCGCGCGCGGAGCAGCCGGAAGGCGGCCCTGCGGACGTGCGCGGGCCGTTCGGGCCCGAGCCGCTCGGTGAGGTGGCGGTGGTCCAGCCGGTGGGCCACCGGGAGCAGGCTGAGCGCGGCCTCCCGGGCGGCGCCCGGCCAGGGGTCGTCGAGCAGCGGGATCAGGGCCGCGTCCTCGGTGGGGGCGTCCAGCCGGCGCAGCCCCGCCACGGCGGCGGCGCGCACCGCCCCGGCGGGGTGGTCGAGCAGGCTCCGCAGCAGCGGTGCGTCCGCCCGCTGCGCGCACTCGGAGAAGCCGGCCACCGCGTACGGGGAGGGCCGCTCGGAGTCCGTGACCAGCGCGAGGTACGACGCGTAGGGGTCGCCGCCGCCCTGCGCGAGGAGCCAGCGCGCGCAGGCCCGTACGATCCCGGAGCGGTCGGCGAGGTGCCGCACGGCCTCGTCCGCCCGGCCGGCCCCGCGCAGGGCGGTGACCCCGGAGGCGCGGACCATCGGGAGGCGCCCGCCCAGCAGGGTGTCGACCGCCGTGTCGTCCGGCCCGTCGGCGGCCATGGTCCGCAGCGCCGCGTCGGTCCACAGCCGGGCCGTGGCCGGGTCGAGCTCGCGGGCGGCTCGCAGGGCGAGGTCCCGTACGCCGCTCTCCCCGGCGGCGACGGTCAGCCGGGCGGCGAACCGCCGGGTCGGCAGGTCGGCCCGCTCGCCCAGGCGGGCGAGGGCGTCGGCGCACTGGTCCCCGGTCAGCGCCTTCCAGCTCCACACGGGCGAGGGCCGCCCGGGGCGCCATCCCGCGGTGAGCGGGGAGGGGCGGCCGCTCAGGGCGGCCTCCAGCTGCTCCACCGCCCAGGCGCCGTGCTCGCGCCGGCCCAGCCGCACGATGAGCGGGCCGAGCCCGACGAGGGCGGCCACCGGGTCCCGGGCCACGATCGCGGCGAGCACCCGCCGGGCGCGCCCGCGCACCTGCGGGACCCAGTCGGCGCACCGGATCAGCACGAGCTGCGGCGGGAGCTCCCGCTCCTGGGACAGCGCGGCCTCGCGGACCCGCCCGTCGCGGTCGCAGAGCCGGAGCTCGGCCCGGCCGCTGCGGGGCGGCGGCCAGGAGGAGAAGGCCAGGGCGCGCACCTCCTCGTCGAAGGCGGTCCAGGCCTCGGGCCCGGTCAGGGCGAGCCCGCCGTCGCGTCGGGCCCCGTCCGTTGCGGCGGCCCCGTCCTCGCCCAGCAGCAGGGCGGCCGCGGCGGCCCGACCCCGCTCGGCGTCCTGCCGTGCGCCGGCTCCCATGGGTGCTCCCCTCGTCGTCCACCGATGGTAGGCGGGGCTCGGCCGGCGGGCCTTCTCTATATCCGCAGGTCAGCGGGGCGCTCCCGGGCTCAATTGACGAAACATGCAGAGCAGTGCATAGTTATGCCTACCGCAGTTGGACGTGACCGCGGATGCACCGTGTAAGGAGAACCCCGTGGCCGAGCGCGTCGTACTCGCCTATTCAGGCGGTCTGGACACCTCCGTCGCCATCGGCTGGATCGCCGAGGAGACGGGCGCCGAGGTCATCGCCGTCGCGGTGGACGTCGGCCAGGGCGGCGAGGACCTGGACGTCATCCGCAAGCGGGCGCTCGCCTGCGGTGCGGTCGAGGCCGAGGTCGCCGACGCCCGGGACGAGTTCGCCGACGAGTACTGCCTCCCGGCGATCAAGGCGAACGCCCTCTACATGGACCGCTACCCGCTGGTCTCGGCCCTCTCGCGGCCGGCCATCGTCAAGCACCTCGTCGCCGCCGCCCGCAAGCACGGCGCCACCACCGTCGCCCACGGCTGCACCGGCAAGGGCAACGACCAGGTCCGCTTCGAGGCCGGCATAGCCGCCCTCGGCCCCGACCTGAAGTGCATAGCCCCGGTCCGCGACTACGCGATGACCCGGGACAAGGCCATCGCCTTCGCCGAGAAGGCGGACCTGCCGATCGCGACCACCAAGAAGTCCCCGTACTCCATCGACCAGAACGTCTTCGGACGCGCCGTCGAGACGGGCTTCCTGGAGGACATCTGGAACGCGCCGATCGAGGACATCTACGAGTACACCGCGGACCCGGCCCTGACGCGCGAGGCCGACGAGGTCGTCATCTCCTTCAAGGCGGGCGTCCCGGTCGCCCTCGACGGCAAGCCCGTCACCGTCCTCCAGGCCATCCAGCAGCTCAACGCGCGCGCCGGCGCCCAGGGCATCGGCCGGATCGACATCGTCGAGGACCGGCTCGTGGGCATCAAGTCCCGCGAGGTGTACGAGGCGCCGGGCGCGATCGCGCTGATCACCGCCCACCAGGAGCTGGAGAACGTCACCGTCGAGCGCGAACTGGCCCGCTACAAGCGGCAGGTCGAGCAGCGCTGGGGCGAGATGGTCTACGACGGCCTGTGGTTCTCCCCGCTGAAGCGGGCCCTGGACGGTTTCGTCAACGAGGCCAACCAGCACGTCAGCGGCGACATCCGGATGACCCTGCACGGCGGCCGCGCCGTCGTCACCGGCCGGAAGTCGGACGAGTCGCTGTACGACTTCAACCTCGCGACCTACGACTCGGGCGACACCTTCGACCAGTCGAAGGCCCAGGGCTTCATCGAGATCTTCGGCCTGTCCTCGAAGATCGCGGCCCGTCGCGACCTCGCCTGATCCACGCCCTTCGTACCCTCGGTACCTGGGTACCCGCAGTACGTGCCGCCTCCCCGTTACCTCCGCGGCGGGGAGGCGGTTGCACATCCGAAGCCATGCACGTTCTTGAGGAGCAGTAGCTGTGAGCAGCAACAACGGTGGTGACGTCCGGCTCTGGGGCGCCCGGTTCGCCGACGGTCCCGCCGAGGCCCTCGCGAAGCTGTCCGCGTCGGTCCACTTCGACTGGCGCCTGGCCCCGTACGACATCGCGGGCTCCAAGGCCCACGCCCGCGTGCTCGCCAAGGCCGGCCTGCTCACGGACGAGGAGCTCGGCCGCATGCTCGCCGGCCTGGACCAGCTCGCCGTCGACGTGGAGAGCGGCTCCTTCACCGGCACCATCGCCGACGAGGACGTCCACACCGCACTGGAGCGGGGCCTGCTGGAGCGGCTCGGCGCCGATCTCGGCGGCAAGCTGCGCGCCGGCCGGTCGCGCAACGACCAGATCGCCACCCTCTTCCGCATGTACCTGCGCGACCACGCCCGGATCATCGGCGGCCTCGTCGCCGACCTCCAGGACGCGCTGGTCGGCCTCGCCGAGGCGCACGCGGAGGTGGCCATGCCGGGCCGGACCCACCTGCAGCACGCGCAGCCGGTGCTCTTCGCCCACCACGTACTGGCCCACGTGCAGGCCCTGTCCCGGGACGCGGAGCGGCTGCGCCAGTGGGACACCCGGACCGCGGTGTCCCCGTACGGCTCGGGCGCCCTGGCGGGCTCCTCGCTCGGTCTGGACCCGGAGGCGGTCGCCGCCGAACTGGGCTTCGAGCGCGGCTCGGTCGGCAACTCCATCGACGGCACGGCCTCGCGCGACTTCGTCGCCGAGTTCGCCTTCGTCACCGCGATGATCGGCATCAACCTGTCGCGGATCGCGGAGGAGATCATCATCTGGAACACGAAGGAGTTCTCCTTCGTGACCCTGCACGACGCCTTCTCCACCGGTTCGTCGATCATGCCGCAGAAGAAGAACCCGGACATCGCGGAGCTGGCGCGCGGCAAGTCGGGCCGCCTCATCGGCAACCTGACGGGCCTGCTCGCCACCCTGAAGGCCCTTCCCCTGGCATACAACCGGGACCTCCAGGAGGACAAGGAGCCGGTCTTCGACTCCTGCGACACCCTCGAAGTCCTGCTGCCCGCCTTCACCGGCATGATGGCCACCCTCACGGTCAACCGCGAGCGGATGGAGGAGCTGGCCCCGGCCGGCTTCTCGCTCGCCACCGACATCGCGGAGTGGCTGGTCAAGCAGGGCGTGCCGTTCCGGGTGGCGCACGAGGTGGCCGGCGCGTGCGTCAAGGAGTGCGAGGGGCTCGGCATCGAGCTCGACGAGCTGACGGACGAGCAGTTCGCGAAGATCTCGGAGCACCTGACGCCGGAGGTCCGTACGGTCCTCAACGTCAAGGGCGCCCTGGCCTCCCGCAACGGCCGCGGCGGCACCGCCCCGTCGGCCGTCGCGATCCAGCTCACGGAGCTGAAGGCCGATCTGGTCATCCAGCACGCCTGGGCCACGCACAAGAACTGACCGCCGCACGCCGAGGGGCGGCCGGAGCCTTCGGGCCCCGGCCGCCCCTTCGGCGCGTCCGGGGTCAGACGCGGACGGCCCAGTCCGCCAGCGCGTCGAAGTCCGCCCGGAGCAGCCCGATCCGCTCGTCGATCCGCAGCAGCAGCGCGTGCGCGGGATGGTGCTGCCCGACGTACTCCCGGTCCATGTCCGTGATGTCGTCGTCGATCCAGGCGAAGGGCCCGCCCGCCCGCGTACTCCAGGATGTACTGGGTCTTCCAGAACGTTCCGCGCGGTGCGCGCCCGTGCATCTGCGGCCAGTCGATCCAGGGAAGCTCCGGCAGACCCAGGTGCGGGCCTATCCACTCGTTCGCCTCGCCCTTCCACGTGGTCGCCCAGACGAGCTCGTACGCCCGCGCGAGCGCGAGCAGCTCCGTCCCGTGGTCCGGATTCAGCCAGACCCGCAGCGGCTTCGCACTCTCGGCACCGGTCCAGCCGGACGGGCGCATCCGGTGGGTGCGGTAGCCCTCGGGGCGGCGCTGGGGCTTGGCCGCGTAGGGGTTCAGCGGGCCGTCCACGTCGATCAGCAGCAGGGGCTTCGGATTCATCTCGGCATGCTTCCTTCCGGCGCCCGGGCGGGCATCCCATTTATTCGATGAGCAGTTTTAATGAGACGGCGACGTCTCATTCGGGTTATGCTTGTCTCATGGCCATGGATCGTGATCAGGTGCTCCGCGCCGCCGCCGCGCTGCTCTCCCGCAAGTCGACCGCCACGATGGACGAGGTCGCGAGGGCCGCCGGCATCGGCCGTGCGACCCTCCACCGGCACTTCGCCGGGCGCGACGCCCTCGTACGGGCCCTCGAAGAGCTCGGCATCCGGGAATTCGAGGTGGCCTTCGACAACGCCCGCCTCGGCGAGGGCACGGCGATCGACGCGCTCCGCAGACTCGTCGCCGAAGCGGAGCCCAACGCCGAGCTGCTGGCCTTCCTCGTCACCGAGAACCAGCTCTTCGAGGGGGACCAGGTCAACGAGGGCTGGGCCCGCCTCGACGCCCGCGTCGGCGACCTCTTCCGGCGCGGCCAGCACGAGGGCGACATCCGGATCGACCTGAGCCCGGCCTGGCTCACCGAGGCCCTCTACGGGCTCATCGGCACCTGCGCCTGGGCCGTCATGGACGGCCGGGTCGCGGCCAAGGACTTTCAGTACATGATCATCGAGTTGCTGCTCGGTGGCGCACGACGGAGTGTGGAGAAATGAGCCGTACCGAACAGCTGACCCCGGCCAAGGGGGCGGAGGGCCGGAGCCCCGGGCGCTGGCTCGCGCTCTGCGTGCTCGTGCTGGCCGTCCTGCTGGTCGCCGTCGACGCCACCGTACTCGGTCTCGCCACGCCCGCCCTCAGCGAGGACCTGAAGCCCTCGGGCACCCAGCTCCTGTGGATCGGCGACATCTACTCCTTCGTCATCGCCGGCCTGCTCGTCTCCATGGGCTCCCTCGGTGACCGGATAGGCCGCAAGAAGCTCCTCCTCGTCGGCGCGACCGCCTTCGGGGCCGTCTCGGTCCTCAACGCCTACGCCACCAGCCCCGAGATGATGATCATCGCCCGGGCCCTGCTCGGCGTGGCCGGCGCGACCCTGATGCCCTCCACCCTCGCGCTGATCCGCAACATCTTCCACGACCCCAAGGAACGCAGCCTCGCCATCGGCATCTGGGGCGCCACCGCCTCGGCCGGCGCGGCCGTCGGCCCGGTGGTCGGCGGAGCCCTGCTCCAGCACTTCTGGTGGGGCTCGGTCTTCCTCATCAACGTCCCCGTGATGATCGTCCTGGTCATCGTCGGCATCAAGCTGCTGCCCGAGTCCAAGAACCCCGTCGCCGGCCCCTGGGACCTCTTCAGCGTCGGCCTCTCCCTCGTCGGCATCATCGGCGTGGTCTACGCCGTCAAGCAGGTCGCCACCCACGGCATGGGCTGGGAGGTGTGGGCGGCCGCCGTCGTCGGAGCGGGCGCGCTCCACACCTTCGTACGCCGCCAGTTCACGCTGCCGGCCCCGCTCCTCGACATGCGGCTCTTCAAGCACCGCGGGTTCTCCGGCGCGGTCCTCGCCGACCTGCTCACCGTCTTCGGCCTGTCCGGACTGGTCTTCTTCCTCTCCCAGTTCCTCCAGCTCGTGCAGGGCCGCGACCCGCTCGAAGCGGGGCTCGCCGAGCTGCCGGCCGCCATCGGCGCCGTCGTCACCGGCCTGGTCGCCGGTACGTACGCCCGCAAGTACGGGGTCCGGGTCATCGTGACCGGAGGCCTCGCCGCCATCGGCATCGCGCTGGCCGCGCTGACCGTGATCCACAAGGAGACCGGCTACCCGCTGCTCGGCGCGGCCCTGCTCGTCGTCGGCCTCGGCGCCGGCTTCTCCTTCACCGTCACCGCCGACGTGATCCTCTCCAGCGTCCCCAAGGAGCAGGCCGGTTCCGCCTCGGCCGTCTCCGAGACCGCCTACGAACTGGGCGCCGCCCTCGGCATCGCCCTGCTCGGCTCGGTCGTCACCGGCGTCTACCAGGACTTCACCGCCCCGGCCTCCGTCAGCGGCCCCGTCGCCGACGCCGCCCACGAATCCCTCGGCGGCGCCGTCGAAGCGGCCAAGTCACTGGACCCGCAGACCGCCCAGCAGATGGTCGGCGCCGCCCAGGAGGCCTTCGTGGACGGCCTGCGGCTGGCCTCCGGCGTGGGCGCGGCCGTCCTGCTGGCCACCGCCGCGGCCGCCTGGTTCCTCCTCAAGGGGCAGGAGCTCCAGGACGGCATCGAGCACTGACGCCACGCCAGAGTGTGCTGTCCCGCGCGCAGTTGACAGTACATCGGCGCGCGGGACACCATCCCGGCGATGGAGATCACCGATCTGACCCCGGCCGAACGCCGCGTATGGGACGCCTTCCCGAGCGGTGAGCGCGTCGACTTCTGCGAGGGCCCCGACGAGGACGCCTCCGAGGGCATCGGCTGGGGCCCGGAGCGGACCGTGCGCGCCGAGGTGCTCACGGCCCTGCTGCTGAACGGGAGTTCCGCCAGCGGCCAGGTCGCGGGCCTCAACGTCCGGGGCGTGCGGATCACCGGCAAGCTCAACCTCAAGTACGCCGTCGTCGACCACGCGATCCGGCTGCGCGGCTGCTGGTTCGAGCGCAAGCCCCTGATCTACGGGGCCAGGCTCCGGGCCCTGGTGCTGTCCGACTCCGCACTGCCGGGACTGACCGGAGCCACCGTCGCCGTCGACGTGGTGCTGCGGCTCTCCTGCTGCCGCATCACCGGGCCGGTGCGGCTCGCCGGAGCCCGGATATCCGGCGGGCTCTTCCTCACCCGGGCCGTCATCGGCACGCCCGGCGCGGAGGAGTCCGAGGAACCCCCGCTCCAGTTCAACCACGCGGACATCGGCACCGACGTCATCGCCCCCGGACTCACCGTCCACGGCCAGACCCGCATCAACGGAGCCACCGTCGGCGGCCAGATCAACCTGGACGACGCCCGGCTCCTCGCCCCGGGCGGCACCGCCCTGCACGCCGAAACCCTGACCGTCGGTACGGACCTGCGCGCCATGCGGCTGGAAGCCCGCGGCCGGGTCAACCTCAGCGGCTCCCGGATACCGGGCCAGCTCAACCTCGCCTACGCCCGCCTCGCCAACCCCGGCGGGGTCGCCCTGCGCGTCTCCAGCTGCGTCGTCGGCGAGATGTGGCTGCGCTCCTGCCCGACCATCCAGGGCGGCGTGAACCTGCGCCGCTCCACCTTCGACCTGCTGCACGTCCCGCCCGGCACCTGGCCCGCCCAGATCCGGATCGACGGGCTGACCTACCGCACCCTGGCCCCGCACCTGCCCGCCGAACAGCGGCTGCCCGCCCTGGAGCGCGAGGAGTCCGGCTACCTCCCGTACGCCTACGAGCAGCTCGCCGCGGCCTACCGTACGGTCGGCGACGAGGCCGCCGCCCGGACCGTGGCGCTCGCCAAACTGCGCCGGCACCGCCGCACCCTGCCCCGGCACGCACGCGTGTGGGGGCTGCTCCAGGACGTCACCGTGGGATACGGGTTCCGGCCGCTGCGCGCCGCGGGCTGGCTGCTGGCGCTGGTGATCACGGGAACGGTCGCGTACGGACTCCACCCGCCCCGGGAGCTGAAGCAGGGGGAGGCACCGGAGTTCAACCCGGTCTTCTACACGCTCGACCTGATGCTGCCGATCATCGGCTTCGGGCAGGAGGCGCCGTTCGCACCGGACGGTCTGTACCAGTGGCTGTCGTACCTGCTGATCGTGACCGGCTGGATCCTCGCCACGACGACCGCGGCGGGCGTCAGCCGGTCACTGCAACGGCAGTAGCGGAGGTCAGGCCGCCTTGGCCTTGGTCGCGTACATGTCCACGTACTCCTGGCCGGAGAGCCGCATGACCTCGGCCATCACCGAGTCGGTGACGGCGCGCAGCACGTAGCGGTCGCGGTCCATGCCCTCGTACCGGGAGAACTCCATCGGCTCGCCGAACCGGACGGTGACCCGGCCCGGGCGCGGCATGCCGGCGCCGCCGGGCTGGAGCTTGTCGGTGCCGATCATCGCGAAGGGGACGACGGGCGCGCCGGTCATCAGGGTCAGCCGGGCGATGCCCGTGCGGCCCCGGTAGAGACGGCCGTCGGGGGAGCGGGTGCCCTCGGGGTAGATGCCGAAGATCTTGCCCTCTTCGAGGATCCGGCGGCCCGTCATCAGCGCGGCGACGCCGCCGTTGGCCCCGTCGCGGTCCACCGGGATCATGCCGGCGCCGGTGAAGAACCAGGCCATGGCCCGGCCCTTGATGCCCTTGCCGGTCACGTACTCGTCCTTGCCGATGAAGTGGACCGTGCGGTCGCACACCAGCGGCAGGATCATCGAGTCGATGAAGGTCAGGTGGTTGCCCGCGAGGATCACCGGCCCGGTGCCCGGAATGTTCTCGATGCCCTCGACGCGAGTGCGGAACATCAGGCGCATGACGGGTCCGACAGTGGCTTTGATCAGGCGCGTACGGAACAACGTGGGCCCTCCGGCATCGAAAAGCTAAGGTTCTCGCACCCACCACGCGGCGGTAGTGCAGGTGAGGACGATACTCGTGGCTCCACTCTGATCGCACATCGGGTTCACGAGGTGGATACGCAGTGTTGACGCGTGTTTCCGCCGTGTTCCGCCCGCGCACCCCCGCCCGCCACCGGAGCTTGCCTACCATCGGCACGCGGATTCGGGCCGCAGGCCCCGGAGATCCCGGGACGCCCGGCCCTTGTCCGAGGGGGAGTGGCACGCATGACACAGGGTGGGGCAGCACGGCGCACGGTACTGGGCGCGGCGGTCGTCGCGGCGGGCGGATCCTTCGGCGCACTCGCGGCGGGCGGCGGCCGGGCCGCGGCGGCCCAGAGCGGCCACGGGGGAGGCCAGGGCGGCGGCTACCGCGACCTGCCGGTGCCGACGGTCATCGGACACCGCGGAGCCAGCGGCTACCGGCCCGAGCACACGCTCGGGTCCTACCAGCTCGCCCTCGACCTCGGCGCCGACGTCGTCGAACAGGACCTCGTGCCCACCAAGGACGGCCACCTGGTGTGCCGCCACGAGAACGAGATCGGCGGCACGACGGACGTCGCCGACCACCTCGAGTTCGCGTCCCGCAGGACCACCAAGACCGTCGACGGAGTCGCGGTCACGGGCTGGTTCACCGAGGACTTCACCCTCGCCGAGCTGAAGACCCTGCGCGCGAAGGAACGCATCCCCGCCCTGCGCCAGCGCAACACGCTCTACGACGGCCGCTGGGACGTCCCCACCTTCGAAGAGGTGCTCCGCTGGGCCGACCGCGAGGGCCGCCGGCGCGGCAAGCGCGTGTGGCTGCACGTGGAGACCAAGCACCCCAGCTACTTCCGGGGCCTGGGCCTCGGCCTGGAGGAACCCCTCGCCAGGCTGCTGCGCCGCTACGGGCGCGACGGCCGCGGCGCCCCGCTCTTCCTGCAGTCCTTCGAACCCTCCAGCATCCAGCGGCTCTCCCGGCTGGTCTCCGCCCCGCGCGTGGTGCTCCTGTCCGCGGCGGGTACCCGCCCGTGGGACTTCGAGCTGGCCAAGGACCCGCGGACGGTCGCCGATCTGGTCACGCCCGCGGGGCTGCGCTGGATCGCCGGCTTCGCCCAGGGCATCGGGCCGACCATGGACCTGATCATGCCGCGCGACGCGGCCGGCAAGCTCGGCGCCCCGACCACCCTGGTCGCCGACGCCCACGCCCAGGGGCTGATCCTGCACCCCTACACCGCGCGGAACGAGAACAACTTCCTGCCGGCCGACTACCGCAAGGGCACCGACCCGACGGCCTACGGGGACGCCTTCGGCGCCTTCAAGGCCTACTTCGAACAGGGCATCGACGGCATCTTCACCGACCAGCCCGACACCGGACTCCTCGCGGCGGAGGCCTTCCGCCCGGGCCGCGGCGTCAACGCCTGACCGGAGCTTCTCGTACGAGTGGGCCGTGCCCGGCGGGGAAACCGCCCGGCACGGCCTTCGCGTCCCGCCCGGCATGGACCTGCTGAAGGCTGATCTCCCCGAACACCCCGACCTCCCCGACCTCCCCGACCTCCCCGACCTCCCCGACCTCCCCGACCTCCCCGACCTTCCCGACCTGTTCGAGAAGCTCCGCCCGCTGCTCTCCGCCGAAGCGGCCGCCGAGACCGCGGGCACCGGGGTGGACGCCGCCGACGTGGAACAAGCCGTATGGGTCAGGCTGCTGGAGCACCGGCGCATCCCCGCCGAACCCGCCGACTGGCTGCGCCGGGCGGTGCGCGACGAGGCCCGCCGGGCGCGGCGCCGGGCCCGGCGCGAAGTCCCGTACGACCACCGTCAGCGCTCGGCGGACGGCCACCGCCGGCAGGCGGTGCACGGCGGGCCCGGCGCGGGGACCCGTACCAGCACCGGCGCGGAACCGGAAGACGCCCTCCTGCACGGCGAGACGAACCGGGCCCTCCGATCGGCGGTCGCCCGATTGCCCGGAAGGTGTCCGGAGCTCATGAGGGCACTTCTATCGCCCAGGGACCTCACCTACCGTGAAATCGCAGGAGAGTTGGGTATCTCACAAGGAAGTTTGGGGCCCGTCCGTTCCCGATGCCTGGGATGTCTGCGCAGAATGCTGGCCGTAGAGGTTGCGGCTCCCGCCCTGCGGGGAATGGAGCGGTAGACCAAAAGGCCACCAGGTGAGCGGGAGGCATGCGCACATGGGCATGAGCGTGACCATTTCGGCGGCAGCTGCCGAGGATGCCGAGCAGATCATCAAACTGCAGTATCTGGCGTTCCAGAGCGAGGCCGAGCTGTACGGCAACTACCGCATCCAGCCGCTCACCCAGTCCCTGGACTCCCTCAAGGCCGAGCTGGCCTCCGACACCGTGCTGGTCGCACGGCTCGGCGAGGAGATCGTCGGAGCCGTGCGCGGCACCGTCGACGAGGAGGGCACCGCCAAGATCGCCAAGCTCTGCGTGCACCCCCGGCTCCAGGGCCACGGCCTCGGCGCCCGGCTGCTGAACGCGGTCGAGGCGGTCCTGTCGGGCAACGACGCGACCACCCGCTTCCGGCTGTTCACCGGCCACAAGAGCGAGTCGAACCTGCGGCTCTACCGCAAGGCCGGCTACACCCAGGTCGGCGGGCGCACCGCGTCCGACGGCGTCCGTCTGGTGATCCTGGAGAAGGAGGCCAAGGAGGCCACCGACTTCGCGGTCAGCGCCTGATGCCCGACGCCCGCCCCGCGGTCGCCGTCTAGCGCTTCGCCCTGAGCCAGAGCATCCCGGTGATCGGAAGGATCACCGGGATGAACAGGTATCCCATCCCGAAGTCCGACCACACGGTCGCGTCGGGGAAGGCCTCGGGCCGCGCCAGGGTCCAGGTGCCCACGACGAGGACGCCGGCCAGCTCGGCGGCGCAGCAGATCCGCGCCGCCTTGCGGGCCGTCTCCCCGCCGCGCACCAGCGAGTACGTGATGAAGGCGTAGACGAGCGCGGCCACCGCCGACAGCGCGTACGCGAGCGGGGCCCGGTCGAACTCGGTGGAGATCTGGTAGATCGAGCGCGAGACCGCGCCGACGGTGATCACCCCGTAGAACCAGACCAGCAGCACCCCGGGCCCGGTCACCAGGCGCTTGCGGCCGCCCGGCGGGGTGGCGGCGGCCGTGGAGTCGGTGGCGTCCGTGTCGGTATCAGGCACCGGTGTTTCCCCAGATGTCGTAGAGCCGTACTTCGAGCACGGCGAGGACGACCGCTCCCGCGGCCACCGTCACCGAACCCCATTTGGTCCGCTCGCTCAGCGAGAGCAGCCCCGCCGCCGGGACGCAGGCGAAGGCGCCCACCAGGTAGGCGAGGAAGAGCACCGTGCCCTGGCCGGGCTTCTCGCCGCGGGCGAGCTGGACCAGGCCGATCACCAGCTGCGCCAGGACCAGGACGGTCACCACGGCCATGCCGATGAAGTGCCAGTCCTTGGTCGGCTGGTCCCGCCAGGCGGCGAAACCGCACCAGGCGGCGAGGGCGAGTGCGGCCACGCCGATGGCGACCGTCAGGGCGTCGAGCATGCAGCGAGGGTATTACGGGCCGAAAGACCCGATGCGCTCACCCCTGCCCCGGGGCTTTCCTGGAAGGTATGAACCTGCTGCACGGGAAGCTCGGCCCGCAATTCGACGCGCTGCTGTTCGACAACGACGGCACGCTCGTCTCCTCGATGGAATCGGTGCACCGCTGCTGGACCCGCTGGGCCCGGGAGTACGGGATCACCGAGGAGGCCTTCGCCGCGGTGGAGCTCCACGGCCGCCCGGCCGCGGAGATCGTCGCCGACCTCCTGCCCGAGGACGTACGGGCCGGGGCGCTCGCCCGCATCGAGGCGCTGGAGACCGAGGACGTGGCGGGCGGCGTGGTCCTGCTTCCCGGTACCAAGGAGCTGCTCTCCGCCCTGCCCGCCGGCCGGTGGGCCGTGGTCACCTCCGCGACCCGCCCGCTGGCCGAGGCCCGGCTGCGGGAGGCCGGCATCGACTTCCCGGAGCTGGTGGCCGCCGACGACATCACCCGCGGCAAGCCCGACCCGGAGCCCTTCCTGCTGGCGGCCGCCCGGCTCGGCGTGGACCCGGCCCGCTGCGTGGTCTTCGAGGACGCCCCCGCCGGTCTGTCCGCGGGCCGCGCCGCGGGAATGACCACCGTGGCCTTGGCCACAACGCACCCGGCCGCCGAACTCGACGCGGACGTGGTCGTGAGGGACCTCTCGGCCGTGTCCGTGCTGGTCGGACCCGATGGCATGACCCTTGAGACGGACGATCACCGCTGACCGCTGTTGTCCGGTATGCGGCCGAAATCCGTCCGCTATACGGACACCTTTGATCGGTGACGGGGAACGTCTGGTTTACTTGGGCCCATGACCACGACGAGCAGCCGCACCCTTGCGACCGAGGCGACGATGACGCCCGGTGCTCGTTGTATGTGTCGAATGCGCGCCTTCTGAGGGCCCCTGCCCCAGGTCTCACGCCCCGAAGAGACCGGCCGAGCTGCTCCCGGCACCCCCGTGTGAACCCGGAACGCTCCTGCCCCGCGCATGCGCCGAAGCCGTCGATCTACGCTTTTTCGGCGGGTTGACCGTCATCGCGTCCCCAGATGTTTGCCCCGTGCCCGGCACCCGCTGCGCCGCGCACTCGACAGCGACGGAAATCCTGTGATCACCACATCGGGCCTCACGAAGGTCTACTCATCCCGTGGCCGCGAGGTCACCGCCCTGGACGGCGTCGACCTGCACGTCCGCCAGGGCGAGGTCTACGGAGTCATCGGCCAGAGCGGCGCCGGAAAGTCCTCCCTGATCCGCTGCGTGAACCTGCTGGAGCGCCCCACCACCGGCACGGTGTCCGTCGACGGCGTCGACCTCACGGCCCTCGCCGGCCGCGGGCGGCGCGCCGGCAAGGAACTCCGCGAGGCCCGCAGCCGCATCGGCATGGTCTTCCAGCACTTCAACCTGCTGTCCTCGCGCACCGTCCAGGGCAACATCGAACTTCCCCTGGAGATCCTCGGGGTCTCCGGCCGCGAGCGCTCCCGCAAGGCCGCCGAACTGCTCGACCTCGTCGGCCTCGCCGACAAGGCCAAGTCCTACCCCGGCCAGCTCTCCGGCGGCCAGAAGCAGCGCGTCGGCATCGCCCGCGCCCTGGCCGGCGACCCCAAGGTGCTGCTCTCCGACGAGGCCACCAGCGCCCTGGACCCCGAGACCACCCGCCAGATCCTCCAGCTGCTGCGCGACCTCAACCGCCAGCTGGGCCTGACGGTCCTGCTCATCACGCACGAGATGGACGTGGTCAAGTCCGTCTGCGACTCGGCCGCCCTCATGCGGCAGGGCCGGATCGTCGAGGCCGGCACGGTCAGCGAGCTGCTCGCCACCCCCGGCTCCGAGCTCGCCCACGAACTCTTCCCGCTGACCGGGTCCGCGACCACCGCGGAGCACACGGTCATCGACGTCACCTTCCACGGCGAGACCGCGACCCAGCCGGTCATCTCCCAGCTGGCACGTACCTACAACATCGACATATCGATCCTCGGGGCCGCGATGGACACCGTCGCCGGCCGGCAGATCGGCCGCATGCGCATCGAGCTGCCCGGCCGCTACGAGGACAACGTCGTACCCGTCGGCTTCCTGCGCGAGCAGGGCCTGCAGGTGGACGTGGTGGAAGCCGACGCGGCGCCGAACGTGGACGGCGAACTCGCCGAGCTGGTCAAGGATGGTGCGAAGTGACCTGGTCCGAAATGCAGCCGCTGCTCACGCAGGGCACCTTCGACACCCTCTACATGGTGCTGTGGTCCGCCCTCGTGACCATCCTGGGCGGACTGCCCATCGGCATCCTGCTCGTCCTCACCGACAAGGGCGGCCTGCTCCAGAACCGCGCGGTCAACAAGATCCTCGGCGTGATCGTGAACATGGGCCGCTCGCTGCCCTTCATCATCCTGCTGATCTTCCTGATCCCGGTCACCACGGCGATCGTCGGCACCTTCATCGGCCCCACCGCCATGATCGTCCCGCTCGCCATCGGCGCCATCCCCTTCTTCGCCCGGCTCGTCGAGACCGCCGTCCGCGAGGTGGACCACGGCCTGATCGAAGCCGTCGAGTCCATGGGCGGCGGCATCCCGACCCTGGTCGGCAAGGTGCTCCTCCCGCAGGCGCTGCCCTCGCTGATCGCCGCCGTCACCACCACGGTGATCACCCTGATCGGCTACTCGGCCATGGCCGGCGCGGTCGGCGGCGAAGGCCTCGGTTCCAAGGCCATCACGTACGGCTTCCAGCGCTTCGAGACCGGCTTCATGATCGCCACCGTCGTGGTGCTGATCGTGCTCGTCACGGTGATCCAGCTCATCGGCGACGGCGTGGTACGCCTCCTCGCCCGGCGCGGTCGGACAGCCTGAACCGGGCCCGAGCCGGACATCCCCCAACTTTTCCCCAGAAAGCCCGCACTTGTCGTGCTTGGGCCGTCATCCGTACAGCAAGACGCAAGAAAGGCACTCTTCGTGCGCAAGAACATCAAGCTCACCGCCCTCGCCGCCACGGTCTCCGCGCTCGCCCTCGGACTCACCGCCTGCGGCAGCTCCTCGGACCCGTCCTCCACCAAGGCCGACGGCGGCAAGACCGACGAGAGCAAGCCCCTGGTCGTCGCGGCCTCCCCCTCCCCGCACGCCGACATCCTGAAGTTCGTACAGGACAAGCTGGCGGCCAAGGAGGGCCTCAAGCTGGAGGTGAAGGAGTTCACGGACTACGTCCTGCCGAACACCGCCACCCAGCAGGGCCAGGTCGACGCCAACTACTTCCAGCACGTGCCCTACCTCGACGACTTCAACAAGAAGAACGGCACCGACATCGTGCCCGTCGTGAACGTGCACCTGGAGCCCCTGGGCCTGTACTCCAAGAAGGACAAGGCCCTCACCGACATCAAGGCCGGCCAGACCATCGCCGTCCCCAACGACCCCACCAACGAGGGCCGCGCGCTCCAGCTGCTCGCCGCGAACAACCTCATCACCCTCAAGGAGGGTGTCGGCACCGCCGCCAAGCTGTCCGACATCACCGACAAGAAGGGCCTGGAGTTCAAGGAGCTGGAGGCCGCCACGGTCCCGCGCGCCCTGAACGACGTGGACGCCGCCGTCATCAACGGCAACTACGCCATCGAGGCCAAGCTCGTCCCGGCCAAGGACGCGCTCGTCCTGGAGAAGGCCGAGGGCAACCCGTACGCCAACATCCTCGCGGTCAAGAAGGGCAACGAGAACGACCCCCGGGTCCAGAAGCTCGCCAAGCTCCTGAACTCCCCCGAGGTCAAGAAGTTCATCGACGAGAAGTACCAGGGCTCGGTCATCCCGGCCTTCGGCAAGCCGGCCGCCTGATCCGGCCCGCGGCACCCCGGCCGGCCCCCACCGGCCGGACCCGGCAACCGGCCCCGTACGCCCCACCGGTGTACGGGGCCGGGCGCTGCCCGCTTCCGGGCAGCCCGGCCCTGCACATCACCAGGCCGATGCTGCATGCTGTGGCCTACGACCCGCGGCTGCGGACCGGCCACCCCCGGGTGAACGGACCCGCACCACGGTCGCCTCGCACCACGGTCGCACCACGGTCTCAGGCTTGGAGCTGCGCATGACTACCACCTTCCCGGACGTCACCATCAGCACGGACCGGCTGGTGCTGCGCCCCTTCGAGGAAGAGGACGTCACCGCGCTCGCCGAGATGATGAACGACGAACACATCACCGCCTGGACCTCCGTCCCGCACCCCTACACCTACGCCGACGCGGTCACCTGGGCCACCAAGACCGCCCACGCCGAACGCACCCAGGGCCGCGGCATCGTCTTCGCCGTCACCGAGTTCCTCACCCAGCGGCTGGTCGGCATCGTCCACCTCCAGGACACCGACTGGCGGACCCGCGCCACCGAGGTCGGCTACGTCACCGCCCCCTGGGCCCGCGGCGAGGGCTACGCCAGCGAGTCCGTCCGCGCCGTGGCCCGCTGGCTCTTCACCGACCAGGGCTTCGAACGCCTCGAACTGCGCACCGCGGCCGACAACACGGCCTCCCAGCAAGTGGCCCAGAAGACCGGTTGCATCAGTGAAGGCGTCCTGCGCAACGCCTGCATAGTGCGCACCCAGAACGCCGACGGCTCCTGGTCCGACACCCGCAGCGACCTCATCGTCTGGGGCCTGGTCCCCGAGGATCTCGACGAGGACGCCGACGGTTACGCCGACGAGTACGGGGACGGCTACGGGGACGGATACTCCGACGGCTACTCCGTGGGCTACGCGGACCCCCGGGACGAGACCCGGGGCGGCCACCGGGTCCCGCACGCACGGGCGAACGACGCGAACGGCTACGCCCTGTTCTCGGACCGGAACTGACCGGACGACCGGGTAGTCTCACCAAGCCCGACCCCCTCGACGAAGCTTCGCCCCGCACCGGCCACCGCCGGGCGGGGCCCGCTCCCACACCAGGAGACTGACGACGATGGCCGACCGGGTCACGGTGATCGGCTGGGACGGTTCCCCCCTGACCGCGGCAGCCCGGTCCGCGCTCTCCGCCGCCACCCTGGTGGCCGGCGCCGCCCACCACCTCGCACTCCCCGAAATCCCGCCCACCGCCGAACAGGTGCGCCTGGGCAGCCTGTCCCTCGCCGCCCGCCGGATCGCCGGCCACCGCGGCACCGCCGTCGTCCTCGCCGACGGGGACCCCGGCTTCTTCGGCGTCGTACGGGCCCTGCGCGCCCCCGAACACGGCCTGGAGGTGGAGGTCGTACCGGCCGTCTCCGCCGTCGCCGCCGCCTTCGCCCGCGCCGGGATGCCCTGGGACGACGCCCAGGTCGTCGTCGCCCACAGCCGCACCCTGCGCCGCGCCGTCAACGTCTGCCGCGCCCACCCCAAGGTCGCCGTCATCACCTCGCCCGGCGCCGGCCCCGCCGAACTCGCCCTGCTGCTCGAAGGCGTCCACCGCACCTTCGTCATCTGCGAGGAACTCGGCACCGACAAGGAACAGGTCACGGTCCTCACCTCCGACAAGGCCGCCGACCACAGCTGGCGCGACCCCAACGTCGTCATCGTCATCGGCGGCACGGGACCGGCCGCGACCGCCGCCGAACCGGCCTGGCTGCTGGGCCGCAGCGCACCCCCGGCCGCCGGACGGGGCTGGGCCCGCCCGCAGATCGACGTGGGGGAGGGCGAGTCCACGCACCTGCGCGCCGCCCAGCTCGCCCGGCTCGGCCCGCGCACCGGCGACCTCGTCTGGGACATCGGTTCCGGCTCCGGAGCCCTCGCCGTGGACGCGGCCGCCCTCGGCGCCGCCGTCATCGCCGTCGACGCCGACCGGCACGCTTGCGAACGCACAAATGCCGCCGCCCGCGCCCGCGGTGTGCAGCTCCAGGTCGTCAACGGCCGCGCCCCGCACGTACTCGAAACCCTGCCCGAACCCGACGTCGTCCGGGTCGGCGGCGGCGGAGCCCAGGTCGTCGCCGCCGTCGCCGACCGGCGCCCCGAACGGATCGTCAGCCACGCCTCCACGCGCGACGAGGCCGAGGCCATCGGCCGGGTCCTGACCGAGGGCGGGTACACCGTCGAGTGCGCGCTGCTCCAGTCCGTGGCCCTGGACACCCGGACCTGGACCGAACAACGCCGCTCCGTGGTGTTCCTGCTGGCCGCCGAACGCCCCGTTCACCGCCCCGACCGACCCTAGCCACGAGGCCGGGGTAGGCTGGCCGATCGTCACACCGCCCGGACGATTCGGGCACACGGCTCCGACCGGACGCGCGACGTGGCGCAGTCCACAGAGGACCGTGCCGGTTATGGCCGCCGCGGTGGCGAACGGGCAGGACAATACTTACTGGTTGTCGTGCGGTCGTACGTGAGGCCTCGTGGGCGACCGGGCAGTCGAAGAGGCAACACCGATGGGCGAGGGGTACGCATGACTGACACCGGCCAGGTTCCGGGCGAGGGTCTCCCGGACAGCACGGGCATGGTGGATCAGCAGGGCGTCCCCGCCCCGGTTCCCCTGTCTTCCCCGGCGACCGGGAGCTACGCCTTCCAGGACCTCGTGGACAACCCGGCCGAGCCGGAGGACGAGGAACTGCTGCTGATGCCGAGCAGCCAGGGCGCGTGGAGCGACCCCCAGGTCGTCCCGCCGGTGCCCGCCTTCCCCGAGTTCCCCGAGCCCTCCGCGTACGCGGACGCCCCGTACGCGGACGGCCCCTACGCCGATTTCGCGGGCACCCCGGAGTACCAGCAGCCCCACCCGGCCCAGCAGCCCGTTCCCGGGGCGCCCCTCGGCTACGAGAACGCCGGCTACCCGCAGCAGTCCTTCGACGGGCAGCCCTTCGACGGGCAGTCCTTCGCGGAGCAGCCGTCCTTCACCGACGCCTCCTACGCGGACGCCTCCTACGGAGCCGGCGCGCACGAGGCCGGCGGCCGGGACTCCGGTGCGCTGGACCTCGGCGGCCTCGTGGCCCCGCAGCCGCAGCCGCTGTCCGCCTCCCAGCCCCCGTCCCAGCCCCTGGCCGCCCCCGTCGCGGCGGCCCCGGTGCGCCGGCCGCTGCACATGGGCCCGCCCGTGCCCGAGGCCACCGGCGGAGTCGTACGGTCCCTCGCGGACCGGGGTCCGGCCGCGGCGCCGGCGCCCGCGCAGGCTCCGGCTCCGGCTCCGGCTCAGTCGGCGGCGGTCGAGCCCGACGCCGTCCCGGTCGCCGCCGCGCCCTCCCCGGTCTCCGAGCCCGTGGCCCCTGCCCCCGCCCCGGACCTGAGCACCCCGGCGATGCCCGTACCCGTGCGGCAGTCCGGCCCGCCGACCACGGGACCCGAGTACCTGGACTTCACGCAGGCCGGGGCCGCCGCCGAGGCGGAGCACGTGCCGGGCCCGGCGCAGCAGCCGGTCGAGATCCCGGTGCAGGCCGGGACTCCGTGGACCGTGGAGCCGGCCGCCGAGGCCGCGCCCGCCCCGGAGGCCGCCTCCGAGCCGGTGGCGGAGCCGGTCGCGGAGCCCGCCGCCGCGCCCGTCGCGGAGCCCGTCGCCTTCGCCGAGCCCCAGCCCGTCTTCGTACAGGAGCCCGAGCTGCAATCCGTGCCGGTCGCGGAGCCGGTGCCCGCCGCCGCTCCCGTGGCCGCCGCCGAGCCCGTGCTCGTGGAGCCGGCGCCGGAGGCCGTCGCCGAGCCCGCCGCCTTCGCGGAGCCCGAGGCCGCCGTCGTACCGGAACCCGAGCCCCTTGCCGCTCCCGCGGCCGAGACCGAGCCCGCGGCCCCCGTCGCCGCCGAGGTGGAGCCCGAGCCGGCCGTGGTGGCCGAGCCCGAGCCGCAGCCCGCAGAAACGGTGGTCCAGGCCGAGGAGCCGGAGCCCCTGCCCGAGCCCGCCGCCGCGGATGCCGTGGCCGCCGTGCCCGCCGAGCCCGAGCCGGCCGCCGCCGTGCTGACCGACGTACCGCTGGAAGCCGGACAGGCCCCCGAGGCCGGCACCGGGCCGGAGACCGAGCCCGAGGACGAGCCCGAGGCCCCGGTCACCGAGGCGGCCCCCGGATACGCCGACGCCGAGCGCGAGGCCGTCCTGCGCGTCATGCGCGAGCGCCGCGACATCCGCAAGGGCTTCCGCCGCGACCCCATCCCGCACGAGGTGCTGCTGCGCGTCCTGGAGGCGGCCCACACCGCGCCCAGCGTCGGGCACTCGCAGCCGTGGGACTTCGTCGTCATCAAGTCCGCCGAGACCCGCCGGACCATGCACGAGCTCGCCGAGCGCCAGCGCGAGGCCTACGCGAAGTCGCTGCCCAAGGGCCGCGCCAAGCAGTTCAAGGAACTCAAGATCGAGGCCATCCTCGACACCCCGGTGAACATCGTGGTCACCGCCGACCCCACCCGTGGCGGCCGCCACACCCTGGGCCGGCACACCCAGCCGCAGATGGCCCCGTACTCCTCGGCCCTCGCCGTGGAGAACCTGTGGCTCGCGGCGCGCGCCGAGGGCCTCGGGGTCGGCTGGGTCAGCTTCTTCGACGAGCGCGAGATGGTCCGCGCGCTCGGTCTCCCGGAGCACCTGGAGGTCGTCGCGTACCTGTGCGTCGGGTACGTGGACGAGTTCCCCGACGAGCCCGAGCTCGCGCAGGCCGGCTGGTCGCAGCGCCGGCCCCTCTCCTGGGTCGTGCACGAGGAGACGTACGGGCGCCGCGCGCTGCCCGGCGAGGAGCCGCACGACCTGCTCTCCGAGACGGTCGCCAGCATCCGCCCGCTCGACGCGAAGGCGCTCGGCGAGGCGTGGGAGCGGCAGAAGCGCATGACCAAGCCCGCCGGGGCCCTGGGCATGCTCGAAATCATCTCCGCCCAGCTGTCGGGCCTGTCGCGGGTCTGCCCGCCGCCGATCCCGGAGCCCGCCGCCGTCGCGATCTTCGCGGGCGACCACGGCGTGCACGCGCAGGGGGTCACCCCGTGGCCCCAGGAGGTCACCCTGCAGATGGTGGCCAACTTCCTGGGCGGCGGCGCGGTGTGCAACGCCTTCGCCAACCAGGTGGGCGCCGAGGTCTGCGTGATCGACGTCGGCGTCGCCGGCGAGCTCCCGGCCACGCCGGGTCTGCTCCCGCGCAAGGTCCGCGCGGGCACGGCCGACCTGTCGGTCGGCCCGGCGATGACCCGCGAGGAGGCCGTCGCGGCCATCGAGGTGGGCATCGAGACGGCCCGCGACCTGGTCGCGGCGGGCAACAAGGCGCTCCTCACGGGAGAGATGGGCATCGCCAACACCACGGTGTCGGCGGCGCTGATCTCGGTCTTCACCGGGGTGGACCCGGGTGAGGTCACCGGTCGGGGCACGGGCATCAACGACGAGACGCACGCCCGCAAGGTCGAGGTCGTGCGGCGCGCGCTGGAGCTCCACCAGCCCGACCCGGCGGACCCGATCGGCGTCCTGGCGGCGATCGGCGGCCTGGAGCACGCGGCGATCGTGGGCCTCCTCCTCGGCGGAGCCTCCCTGCGGACCCCGGTGATCCTGGACGGCGTCAGCGCCGGCGCGGCCGCCCTGGTGGCCCGCGCGATCGCTCCGGAGTCGCTGTCCGCGTGCATCGCGGGCCACCGCAGCGCGGAGCCGGGCCACGTGGCGGCCCTGAACAAGCTGGGCCTGCGCCCGCTGGTCGACCTGGACCTGCGCCTCGGCGAGGGCACGGGGGCGCTGCTGGCACTGCCGCTGGTGCAGAGCGCTGCGCGGGCCATGCACGAGGTGGCTACGTTCGACTCGGCGGGTGTCACGGAGAAGTAGCTCGCCGGCTGCGGGGGGCCGGCGCCGGGGCCGGGGTTGAGTGTCGTCCGGGACTCATGATTTATGGCGCCCTGTGCCGCGCTGCGTCCCGGACGGCCTTGTTTTCGCGCCAACACATCACGTTTTACGTCCCGGACGACACCCCACCCCGGCCCCGACACCGGCCTTGCTGCCGGACCAATTCAGCCTCGCCGGCGTTTGAGGCGCGGGGGTCCGGGGGCGGAGCCCCCGAAGGGGTCCGGGGCGGAGCCCCGGTTTCGGGAAGGGGCGGGGTGGGGAAAGCCCCGCAGGGCCCCCGCTGAGCCCGTCGGCCCGTCAGCCTCATTCCCGCCTCAAGAGCGAGCCCCGTACGGTCCGGGGATCATGGGGCATGCCCCGTGGCCAGGGGCGGAGCCCAGAGGTGGGTCGGGTCACCGCCCGGCCAGGGCAACGGCCCCCGAGGCGACCACCGCGCAGGTGGGTCGTATCGTGGACCCCGGACGGGCCACCGCACGTCACCGCCCGATCAGCCGCTCCAGCGACGCAGCGGCCCGCCGTCACCGCCGCATCAGGAGCCGCAACCGCCATGGGACACCCCGCCTACCCCGTCGGACTCCGTCTCACGGGCCGCCGCGTCGTCGTGATCGGCGGTGGCCAGGTCGCCCAGCGCCGGCTGCCCTCGCTCATCGCGGCCGGCGCCGACATCGTCCTGATCTCCCCCTCCGCGACCCCCTCCGTGGACGCCATGGCGGAGACGGGCGAGATCCGCTGGGAGCGCCGCCGCTACGAGGACGGCGACCTGGCCGGTGCCTGGTACGCCCTGGTCGCCACCCGGGACCGGGCCGCCAACGACACCGCCTCCGCCGAAGCCGAGCGCGAGCGCGTCTGGTGCGTCCGTGCCGACGACGCCGAGGCCGCGAGCGCCTGGACCCCGGCCACCGGACGGGTGGAGGGCGTCACCGTCGCCGTGCTGAGCGGCAACGACCCCCGCCGCTCCGCCGCCGTCCGCGACGCGGTCGTCGAGGGGCTGAGGGACGGCTCGCTGACCGCCGCCCGCCCGCACACCCCGGGCGTGGCCCTGGTCGGCGGAGGACCCGGCGATCCGGACCTGATCACGGTCCGCGGCCGGCGGCTGCTCGCCGAGGCCGACGTGGTCATCGCCGACCGGCTCGGCCCCCGCGGCCTCCTCGACGAGCTCCCTCCGCACGTCGAGGTCATCGACGCGGCGAAGATCCCGTACGGCCGTTTCATGGCCCAGGAGGCCATCAACGACGCGCTCATCACGCACGCCAAGGCCGGCAAGGCCGTGGTCCGGCTCAAGGGCGGGGACCCGTACGTCTTCGGCCGCGGCATGGAGGAGCTCCAGGCGCTCGCCGAGGCGGGGATCCCCTGCACCGTCGTGCCCGGCATCTCCAGCTCGATCTCGGTGCCCGGCGCGGCCGGCATCCCGGTCACCCACCGGGGCGTGGCCCACGAGTTCACCGTGGTCAGCGGGCACGTCGGTCCCGACGACCCGCGCTCGCTGGTGGACTGGGCCTCGCTGGCCAAGCTCACCGGCACCCTGGTCATCCTGATGGGCGTCGACAAGATCGGCCTGATCGCCGAGGCGCTGGTGCGCCACGGCCGCCCCGCCGACACCGCCGTCGCCGTCATCCAGGAGGGCACCACCGCCTCCCAGCGCCGGGTGGACGCCACCCTGGCGACGGTCGGCGAGACCGTCAAGGCGCAGGAGGTCCGGCCGCCCGCCGTCATCGTGATCGGCGACGTGGTGAAGGTCCACCGGCCCGAGGCCGGCTGACACCCCGGCAATCCCGCAACCCCGCAGAGCCGTTGGCACCGCACCCAGGACAAGGCAGTATCACCCTGTGGCTGATCTCATCACCGTCGAGGACCCCGACGACCCGCGCCTGCGCGACTACACGGGCCTGACCGACGTAGAACTCCGGCGCCGGCGCGAGCCCGCGGAAGGTCTCTTCATCGCCGAGGGCGAGAAGGTGATCAGACGCGCCAAGGACGCCGGGTACGAGATGCGCTCGATGCTGCTCTCCGCGAAGTGGGTCGACGTCATGCGTGACGTCATCGACGAGCTCCCGGCCCCGGTCTACGCCGTCAGCCCCGAGCTCGCCGAACGCGTCACCGGCTACCACGTGCACCGCGGCGCCCTCGCCTCCATGCAGCGCAAGCCGCTGCCCACGGCCGAGGACCTGCTCGCCACCACCCGGCGCGTGGTCATCATGGAAGCGGTGAACGACCACACCAACATCGGCGCCATCTTCCGCAGCGCGGCCGCCCTCGGCATGGACGCGGTCCTGCTCTCGCCCGACTGCGCGGACCCGCTGTACCGGCGCTCCGTCAAGGTCTCGATGGGCGCCGTGTTCTCCGTCCCGTACGCCCGGCTGGAGGCCTGGCCCAAGGGCCTGGACTCGGTCCGCGAGGCGGGCTTCAAGCTGCTCGCCCTCACCCCGCACCAGAAGGCCTCGCCGATCGACGTGGCCGCCCCGCAGTCGCTGGAGCGGGTCGCGCTGATGCTGGGGGCGGAGGGGGACGGGCTGTCGACCCAGGCGCTGGTCGCCGCCGACGAGTGGGTGCGGATCCCCATGGCGGCCGGGGTGGACTCGCTGAACGTGGGCGCGGCCGCGGCCGTCGCCTTCTACGCGGTGGCGAGCGGCCGCCCGTAGTACCCCCGGAAAGCACGGGGGAGTCAAAACACCGGAGCCCCGCCTGGCGGCGGGGCTCCGGTGTTTCTAGAGCTTCTGGGCGAGTGCGATGCCCAGGGCCACGAGCAGCGTCACGACGACGAAGACGATCAGGCGCTGGCGCATCAGCCGGGGATCCGGCCGTGACGGCCGGCGCCCCGTGCCCGTCGTACGGGGAGCGGGACGGCCGCCCGTACGCCCGGCCGTGGAGCCGGGTCCCCGCGAGCCGGTGCCCCGGGGCGAGGAGGGCCGCGAGTCCGGCCCGCCGCGCGGCCCCTGACCCTTGGTCTGCGGCTTCACCTGGCCCGCGCCGGTTCCGTTGCCCGGACGTCCCGGGACGGGAGTGCCGGCGCCACGGCGCTCCGTGCGCTGCTCGGCGTACCCCGCGGCGTCCTCGACGTAGCCCTCCGGCAGACGCCCCGTCGGCCGCTCGGCCACCCGCGCCCGCTGGGCCGGCGGGCGGCTGTCGCCCATTCCGTGCGCCTCGCGGGCCGCGATCTCCTTGAGCCGCATCGACAGCTGGAGGGTGGTCGGCCGCTCGTCGGGGTCCTTCGCCAGGCAGGCCCGTACGAGGGGTGCGAGCGCGTCCGGAACACCCTGCAGGTGCGCCTCCTCGTGCACCACCCGGTACAGCATGACCTCGGAACTGCCGTGCCCGAAGGGCGAGTCGGCGGTGGCCGCGTAGGCGAGGGTGGCGCCGAGGGAGAAGACGTCGGTGGCGGGGGTGACGGCGGCGCCGCGCACCTGCTCGGGTGCCAGGAAGCCGGGGGAGCCGACGGCCGTGCCCACATGGGTGAGGGTGCTGGCGCCGGTGGCCCAGGCGATCCCGAAGTCGATGATGCGCGGGCCCTTGGGCGACAGCAGGATGTTCGAGGGCTTGAGGTCGCGGTGGACCACCCCGGCCTCGTGCACGGCGACGAGTCCCTCGGAGAGCGCGGCGCCGATCGCGGCGATGGCCGCGGCCGTCAGGGGGCCTTCCTCGGCCACCTTGTCGTGCAGGGACGGGCCGGGCACGTACTGCGTGGCGAACCAGGGGCGCTCCGCCTCCAGGTCCGCGGCGACCAGGCGCGCGGTGCACCCGCCGCGGATCCGCCGGGCGGCGGAGACCTCGCGCGCGAAGCGCGAGCGGAACTCCTGGTCCTCGGCCAGGTCCGGCCGGATCACCTTGAGCGCGACGCGCTGTCCGCGCCGGTCGGAGCCCAGATAGACGACGCCCATGCCGCCGGCGCCGAGGCGCCGGTGCAGCCTGAACGAGCCGACGACACGCGGGTCCTCGCGCCGGAGCCGCATCATCGCCATGTCCACCCCGCTGACCGGTCGTCCTGTTGACGTGGCACAGCTTACGGACCATCCGGCATGCGCGCTCAGAGGCCGCGCCCTCGCCGGGGGATTCGATTGTCAGTACGGGGCAGTCCACTTGGGGATGCGCCGGACCACCGGTAGGACGCATGTGCGGAGCGGGGCGTCCCGGCCAAGCAGAGCCGGAACCAAGGGAATTGGGCTCAGGGACGGGGCATCGGGGGAGCGGTGGCCGGCGGGACGCCCGGGCCCGTCCGGTTGATCTTGGGACTGCCTGGTCGGCGGCCGGGCGTGTGCGCTGAGTGACGGAAGTGAGAGAAGTCACCACGCTCCGGTCATCCCCTCCGGGAAGACCCTCAGAGCGGGCGGCGGGTCTCCACCCAGGGGAGTACGCGCGAGGTGCACTCCTCATCCTCCTGGAGGCCAGGCAATGGGTACGAAGGCATGAGGCCAGGAGCCTTCGCCGCGCCTAGTGTTGAAGCAAGCGGCGGGTGGAGAACACTCGTCCCCCGAGGTCACAAACCCGCCGCTGCCAAACGACAGGGAGAGGACCATGGCGGACATCGCACGGCAGGGACGCAAGGCATTCGCGTTCAACAGCCATGAGTCCGGCCGTCGCCACCCACTGGTGGCCGCGGCCATGGTGCTCCCCCTGGCCGCCCTCCTGCTCTTCCTCTTCGGAGGCTTCGACCAGGTGGTGGCACAGGCGTCGTCCGTAAGCGTGATGCTGGGGCGCTGAGCGGCGCCCCGGGCCCAGGAGAGCGGCCTGGGCCGGGACTGTCACCGGCCGAACCCCGTGGGGACGGGGGAGCGGTCGACGGACGGCAGGTGAAGGGTGCTGCGCGTACGGCTGGGGAGCCGGACGCGCAGCACCCTTTTTCATGCCCGCACCACCCCTCCGGGCGCAGGCCCGCACCGTCCGGCGGTACCCCCACTGCCGCCCGGCCCCGTGCTGCGTACCCTCGTCCCGAGGAGCACCCGCCGGGGGTGCGGAGCGCGGGGAGAGCCGGGGCGTGGTTCCGCTGGAGCGAGTGAGCGCGGCCGAGCTCGCCGCGTACGCCGGTGCGGCGCAGTACGTACTCCTCGCGGACCGGGACGACGGCACCGTGGTCCGCTGCGGGGACGTCGTGGCCAAAGCGCACGCGGGCGACAGCGATCCCGAGGCCCTGGCCGTACGGATCCGCGTGGCCGGGGACCCGGCGCTGGCCGGGGTGCTGCTGCCCCCGCTGCGCACCGGGCTCGGCCTGGTCGGCTCCCGGCCCGTGTCCCTGTGGCCCTACGGTGCTCCGGTCGCTCCGGACCGCCCCGAGGAGGCCCCCTGGGAGCCGGCCGCCGAGCTGCTGGCCGCCCTCCACCGGACCCCGCTCCACCACCTCCCGTACCCGCTGCCCCCGATGCGCGGCCCCGCGAAACTCGCCCGCGCCCTCCAGCGCCTCGACGCGGCGCACCCGCCCGCGGCCCCGGTCGCCGCGGAGCGCGCCGCGCCGGGTCGCCCCGCGCCCGCGCCCGTGCTCGCGGGCACGGAAGCCGGGGGCCCGAGCGGCGCGCCGCGAAGCCACCCGGCCGGGGACGCGGCCCAGGGCCATGCCCACGCCCCCGGGCCGGACCCGGCCGGGGCGGCCTCCGGCCGCTCCCGCCGCGCCGTCGTGACCATCCCCGCCGGGCAGACGCTCCCGGGCGGGCCGTCGGGCGTGGACGCGGACGCCGCGGAGCTGGCAGGGCTGGTGCGGGCCGCCGCGGCCACGCTGCCCGCCTGGGTACGGGGCGAGGGGCCGCCGCCGTCCGGCGGGGCGCTCTGCCACGGCGACCTGCACCTGGGCCAGCTGGTCCGGAGCCCCGCCGGAGGCTGGCGGCTGATCGACGTGGACGATCTGGGACTGGGCACGCCCGCCTGGGACCTCGCCCGCCCGGCCGCCTGGTACGCGGCCGGGCTGCTGGACACCGGGACCTGGCTGCGCTTCCTCGACGCCTACCGCGCCGCCGGCGGCCCCGCGGCCGGCGAGCCCGGCAGCGACCCCTGGCCGGAACTCGATCTCGCGGCCCGCGCGCTCACCGTGCAGACGGCCGCGCTGGCGCTCGCCAAGGCCGCCCGCGAGCGGCGCCGACTCGACGACGTGGAGCGGCTGATGGTGGAGGCCTGTGCCCGAATTGCCTCCCTCCCGCCCGACTTGGAGCCGAACGCTCCGTCGTAGGGTGAGCCCCACGCCACCGGGTACGCATCCGGTGTCGACGCGAACGGCGAGGAGTTGATCCGGTCATGCAGTGTCCGAAGTGTCACGCGATGATGCACACGTACAACCGCAACGGTGTCCAGATAGAGCAGTGCAGCGGCTGCCGCGGCATCTTCCTCGACTACGGCGAGCTGGAGGCGCTGACCCGCCTGGAGTCCCAGTACACCTCCCAGTACGGCCAGGTCCCGCCCCCGGCGGCCCCGCCCGCCCCGGCCCCTGCCGGGTACCCGCAGCAGCACGCCGCCCCCGCGCCCGCCTGGGGCGCCCCGCAGCACGGCGGCTACGGCCACGGCCACGGGCACGGCCACCGCAAGGGCGGCTTCGGCCGGATGCTCTTCTCCTCCTGAGCCCGGGGGTGGGGCGGGCCCGGAACCGACCGGCGCCCGCCCGCCTTTCCCCGTATACGGCCGCGGGGGACCGCACACGCGAAAGCCCCGGCCGTGGGAACGGCCGGGGCTTTTCGTACGTCTGGTGCGCGATACTGGGATTGAACCAGTGACCTCTTCCGTGTCAGGGAAGCGCTCTCCCGCTGAGCTAATCGCGCGGGACCACATGCGCGGTGCGAGCACCGCAGGTGGCAGGTATGAAGCTTACTGCGTGCGCGATACTGGGATTGAACCAGTGACCTCTTCCGTGTCAGGGAAGCGCTCTCCCGCTGAGCTAATCGCGCGGGGATCCTTGCGGACCAGTGGACGATACTGGGATTGAACCAGTGACCTCTTCCGTGTCAGGGAAGCGCTCTCCCGCTGAGCTAATCGTCCTTGGAGGTGGAGACGGGATTTGAACCCGTGTAGACGGCTTTGCAGGCCGTTGCCTCGCCTCTCGGCCACTCCACCATGGAGCAAGAAGGGGGGTTCTCGGGAAGATGATCCCCCACCTCAGAGCGGACGACGAGACTCGAACTCGCGACATCCACCTTGGCAAGGTGGTGCTCTACCAACTGAGCTACGTCCGCAGGTCACCGTGTTCGCTCCGGGGTTTTGCCCCTTCGCTCCCTGGCGACGTGTTGAACTCTAGCGGATTCCCGGGCCAGCTCAAAAACGCGTTTCCGCAGCGTGCTGCCGCCCGATCACCGCCGGTCACCCGGCAGACGCCTCACCGGCGCCCGGGCGTCACCGGTCATAGACTCGCAGCCGTGCACGACCTGCCTCCCCTCGCCCGCTTCGGCGGCCTCCTCGCGACCGACCTCCGAGATGTCACCAGTGATCCTGCTGCCCTCGACTCCGCCGGCTTCTGGGCGGTGACGGCCGATTTCGAAGGCCGTCTCGTCTGCGCGCGCTTCGGGGACATACGCCCCGACCCGGTGCCGGCCCCCGTTCCCGGGGCCTGGCGCGGCCCCGACGCCGACGCGTGGAGCTCCTCCCTCGGCCGCGCCGCGTACACCGCGGGCGTCCGCCGCATCCGCGAGCACATCGAGGCGGGGGAGGTCTACCAGGCCAACCTCTGCCGCGTGATGTCCGCGCCGCTTCCCGATCCGGCGGGAGCCGATGTGGACGCCCTGACCGCACTGCTCGCGCGCGGCAATCCGGCCCCGTACGCAGGAACGATTCGGCTTCCGGCCCACGGCGTCGAGATCGCCACCGCGTCCCCCGAGCTCTATCTGCGCCGCTCCGGACGCCACGTCGAGTCCGGCCCGATCAAGGGCACCGGCCGCACCGCCGCCGATCTGCTGCCCAAGGACCACGCCGAGAACGTGATGATCGTGGACCTCGTGCGCAACGACCTCGGACGGGTCTGCGCCACCGGCTCGGTGACCGTCCCCGAGCTGTGCGCGCTCGAAGAGCACCCGGGCCTGGTCCACCTCGTCTCCACCGTCGCCGGGGACCTCGCCGACGGCGCCGGCTGGCCCGAGCTGCTCGCCGCGACCTTCCCGCCCGGCTCCGTCACCGGAGCCCCCAAATCCTCGGCCCTGCGGATCATCGAGGCCCTGGAGACCGCCCCGCGCGGCCCCTACTGCGGGGGCATCGGGTGGGTCGATGCCGACCGGGGCACGGCCGAGCTCGCCGTCGGCATCCGTACCTTCTGGATCGACCGCACGGCCGCCGGCGGACCCCGGCTGCTCTTCGGCACCGGCGCCGGGATCACCTGGGGGTCCGACCCCGACCGCGAGTGGGCGGAGACCGAGCTGAAGGCCGCGCGGCTGCTGCGGGTAGCGTCGGGAGCCGTCGAGGCGAACGCGACCGGCGCGAAGGGTGCGACCGGCGGATGAGCTCGGCCGGCAGGACTAGCTCGACTAGCTCGGCGGGCACGACGGGCTCGAGGGGCTCGACGGACATGCAGACGAACGAAAGCGGGAGGACCGTACGGTGAGGATCTGGCTCGACGGAGCACTGCGGGACGCCGACGAAGCGAAGGTGTCCGTGTTCGACCACGGCCTCACCGTCGGCGACGGGGTCTTCGAGACGCTCAAGGCGGAACGCGGGACGACCTTCGCGCTCACCCGGCACCTGGAGCGGCTGACCCGCTCCGCCCGGGGGCTCGGCCTGCCGGACCCGGACCTGGACGAGGTGCGCCGCGCCTGCGCCGCCGTACTGGAGGCCAACCCGCTGCCGCTCGGCCGGCTGCGCGTCACCTACACCGGGGGCGTCTCCCCGCTGGGCTCCGACCGGGGCGAGGCCGGCCCGACGCTGATCGTCGCGCTGGCCGGGGCCACCCGCCGCCCCGACACCACCGCCGTGGTCACCGTGCCGTGGGTCCGCAACGAACGCTCCGCCGTGGCCGGCCTGAAGACCACCTCGTACGCCGAGAACGTGGTCGCGCTCGCCGCCGCCCACCGGGCCGGCGCCTCCGAGGCGCTGTTCGCCAACACCGTCGGCCGGCTCTGCGAGGGCACCGGCTCCAACGTGTTCGTGGTCCTCGACGGACAGCTGCACACCCCGCCCGTGGCCTCCGGCTGCCTCGGCGGCATCACCCGGGCCCTCGTCGCCGACTGGTGCGGGGCCAAGGAGACGGATCTGCCGTTCGAGGCGCTGGAGCAGGCGGAGGAGGTCTTCCTGACCTCCTCCCTGCGCGACGTCCAGGCCGTCGTACGGATCGACGGGCGCGAGCTCGCCCCGGCCCCCGGCCCCGTCACCGCCGAGGCCATGCGGATCTTCGACGCCCGCTCCGCCGAGGACGCCGACCCCCGCTCCTGACCGGGGCCGGCGCATATCCCCTGTGCTTCGGGCCGCGGGGCGGGTAGAACTCGACTGATGACCACCACCCTGCGGCCGAGCGGGCCGCTTCAGCAGAGCACCGGCGGGGCGCGCTCGCGCCCGTACGAGATCCGCGTCAACAGCAGGCGCGTCGGCGCCCTGCTGCTCGCCGCCGACACTCCCTTCGGGCCGACGGTCGCCGAGATCCGCGAACTCGCCGTCGAGGAGCCCGACCGCCGGCGCGGCCGCGCCACGGTCGCCGCGCTCGCCGCCGAGGAGGTGCTGCGGGGCTGGGGCTGCCGCCGGATCCGGGTCTCGGTCCCGGCCGGCTCGGCGGGCGGCCTGCGGCTCGCGGCCGCCCTCGGGTACGCCGAGTACAGCCGCAACATGGCCAAGGACCTCCCGGCCGAGCCGCCCGCCCTGTCCGAGGGGGTGGCGGGCCGTCCGATGACGGAGCCCGAGTTCGCAGCCTGGCTCGCGGAGGCGCTGGAGAGCTACGCGCAGGACTGGGTCAGCCGCGGCATGCCGGCCGAGGCCGCGCGGGCGAAGTCGGTGAGCGACCACACGTCCATGCTGCCGCTGGGCCTGGCCACCCCGGGCGTCAGCTTCTCCGTGCTGGAGGCGGCGGGCGTCCCCGTGGGCACCGTATGGGTCGCACCGAACGGCGGGGACTCGTACGTCTACGACGTCGCGGTCGCCGAGGAACACCGCGGCCGCGGCCACGGCCGGGACCTGATGCTCCTGGCGGAGCGCACCGCGCTGGCCGCCGGCCACCGGGTGCTCGCGCTGCACGTCTTCACCGACAACGTCCCGGCCCTGAGGCTCTACGAGTCCCTCGGCTACCGGACGACCGACTTCAACTACGCCAAGGACCTGATCTAGGCCGTCTCGCCGTTTAGGCGGTCTCGGCGAGCAGCCGGTCGGCGATCTCCTCGATGCGCTCGCGCAGGCCGTCCTGGCTCTTGCCGCCGTCGAGGCGCAGGCCGTCGATCACGTAGGTCGGGGTGCCGGTCACGCCGATCGCCTTGCCCTCGGCCTGGTCGGCGTCCACGATCAGGATGTGCCGGCCGTCGATGAGAGCGGTGTCGAACTCCTCGGCGTCCAGGCCCAGTTCACGCGCGACCTCGACGAGCACCGGTTCGCCGGCCTTGCCGAGTTCCGCGGTGCGGGCGAGGACGGCCTCCACGTAGGGCCAGCCCTGCCCCTGCTCGGCGGCCTCCTCCGCGGCCTGCGCGGCGGCGAAGGAGTGCTTGTGCTTCTCCAGCGGGAAGTGGCGCAGCCGGATGTCCAGCCGGTCGCCGTAGCGGGCCCGCAGGGCGCGCACGTCGTCCAGAGCGCTGTGGCAGTCCGGGCACTGAAGTTCGCACCAGACGTCGAGGATCACGGAATCGGTCATGCGGACAGTCTCCCAGCCCGCCGGGACGGGCGCGGACCGGGACCTCGGGAGGAGACGGAACCCCGAGATGTCCCCGATATCCGCCCGTGGGGGGCTCCGGCCGTGGCCAGGGCGAGGGTCACCGGTGCAGGATGGATGGGGACAGAACGCCCGGCCCGCCGGCCGGGTCCGCTGCGGCCGCTGTGGCCGTCCCGCCCCTGGAGGCCCCGCATGCTCGCCGAGACCATCTGCTCCGCGGTGTCCGCGGCGGGCCTGGGCATCGCCGCGCTGACCGCCTACCGCAAGCGTTTCCTCGCGGCCACGCGGATCGCGGCGTACTCGCTGGTGCCCGTCGGCCTGGTGATGACGGGCGTCGTGGCGTGGGCCACCGGGATCGTCTTCAAGCCGACCGTCTGGGCCGGGTTCGCCGTGCTGGGGCTGGCCTGGCTGCTCTTCGTGACCACCCGCGCGATAGAGCGGCGCTCCGTGGGCGCGGGGGAGGGAGAGGGGAAGCAGAAGCGCCCGAAGGCCGCCAAGGGACGCCCGGCCCAGGATGCCGTCGCCCCGGCCGCCTCCGCACCCTCCCTGGGTGACGGTGGCCGTCCGCGGCCGAACCAGGCCGCCGCCCCCGCCGAGGACTTCTCCGACATCGAGGCGATCCTCAAGAAGCACGGCATTTGACGGGATCCGGTGAACTCGCGGTTCCGTCTGGCGTGTTGAGCGGCGCGTGCGGGCCCGCTGGGCCATCATCGCCCCGACATGCTCGACACATCACCGGGTGAGCCCGCCGTTCCCGCGCCGGCCACCGTCCCCGTCGCCGAGGAGCCGAGAGGCTGCCTCTTCGCGCTCTCCCAGCCGCCCCTGATGATCTTCCTAGCCGTGATCGGCTGTCTGCTGCTGCTCGCCGCCGTGCATGATCTCTTCCTGCTCTGAGCCGGGCTCCGTGCCCAGGTCGCTCCCCAGCTCCGATTTGCGCCGGGCCCGGTACGCCGCCACGTGCAGCCGGTTCCCGCAGGTACGGCTGTCGCAGTAGCGCCGGGAGCGGTTGCGGGACAGGTCGACGAAGGCCCGCCGGCAGTCCGGGGCCTCGCAGCGGCGCAGCCGCTCCTGCTCGCCGGAGACCACGATGAAGGCCAGCGCCATGCCGCCGTCGGCCGCCAGGTGGTCGCCCACCGAGGCGCCCGGGGCGAAGTAGTGCACGTGCCAGTCGTAACCGTCGTGGTTCGTCAGCTGCGGGGTGGTCCCGGCCGTCGCGACCAGCTCGTTGATCAGTACCGAGGCCGCGCGCGACGTGGGCGCCGCGAAGATCTGGGCGAACTTGCCGCGCACCGTGCGGACGCCGGCGAGGTCGCGGGCGCTGAGCTCGCCGACGTCGCTGATCGCGTAGTCGTGGACGAAGCCGCGCAGGGCGTTCACGTCCGCCAGCCCGTCGGGTTGCTCCGTCTCGGCCGAGGTGTTCACCAGCGCGACGACGACGTCGAGCGCGCGACGGGTGTCGTGGGGGATCTGCACGGGGTCTCCCTGAAGGGCGGGCCTGCGGTGACGGTCTGCTGCCGCCGCTGGTGGCCGACTCTAGCGGGTCGCCCCCACAGCGCACCGGCGCCGTCCGCGCGGGTGGCTCCCGCGTGAACAGCGCCGGCACTTCGGTATGTGGTTGTCCGCCGTGCACCGTCGCCCCGAGTCGGACGGTGTCGTACGGCCCCCGGACTCAGCCGGGGGAGGGTTCCCTCTGTAGGCCTGGCTCAGGACTCGGCCAGGATGTGGGAGAGCTCCTTGTCGAGGTCGAAGTGCCGGTGTTCGGTCCCGGGTGGGACCGCGGCGTCCGTCCGCTTGAGGAACGACTCCAGTGCTCGGGCGGGTGCTTCGAGCAGTGCTTCTCCCTCCGGTGAGCTCAGGGCGATGCAGACGACCCCCTGACCGTGACTGCGGGACGGCCAGACACGGACGTCGCCGGTACCGGTGGGCCGGTGAAGGCCCTCGGCGAGGAGGTCGCGGGCGAATACCCATTCGACCGTCTCCTCGGCGCCGGTGTGGAAGGTGGCGTGCACGGCGTAGGGATCGGCCGTGTCATACCGCAGGCCCGCGGGAACAGGCAGTGAGGACTCGCTCGACACAACGAGGCGCAGGTGCAGCTCGCAGCTGACCGTGGTGTTCATAAGCGCCAGGGCCTTTCGCTCAGTGTGCGCTCGGGGATTCGCACGTCGGCGAAATCGACATGCCACCTACGGTGCCGTTGTAAACCCCTCTGACCGTTTTGCGGACCTCTGGGTCCCTCGGACGGCGGATCCAAACGACCATTCACGTGTGCTGGGACCTCCGGTAGATTCGACCCCATGAACACGGGGAGTGACCGCGAGACCAACGAGTCCGCCAACGAGTCCACCGCTGCCGAAGAAGAGCCGAAGATCCATCACGTCTCCAAGGCGCCGGACTTCATCAAGGCCCGCCGGAGCCTGCACCTGAGCTGGCAGGTCGGCGTCTTCGTCGTCGGCCTCGCCGTCGTCGGCGCCGGCATCGCGATGCTGGTGCTGCCCGGACCGGGCTGGGTGGCGATCTTCGCTGGCCTCGCGATCTGGGCCACCGAATTCGCCTGGGCCCACCTCGCGCTGCGCTGGACCAAGCGCAAGGTCAGCGAGGCCGCCCAGAAGGCCCTGGACCCGAAGGTCCGCCGCCGCAACATCATCCTGACCAGCGTGGGGCTCGTGATCGCGGGCGCCCTGACCGGCTTCTACCTGTGGAAGTACGGGCTCGTGCTGCCCTGGAACCTCAAGGACCAGTGAGCCCGCCCGGCCATGGCGGAGAGCGCCGCTGACATGCGGTAATGTTTGCGGTGCGTCCGGGCGATTAGCTCAGTGGGAGAGCACTTCGTTCACACCGAAGGGGTCACTGGTTCGAACCCAGTATCGCCCACCCGGACCAGAGGCCCGGAGACTTCACAGTCTCCGGGCCTCTGGCGTTTTCCCCCGTCCGGCCCATGGTCCCCACCCGTCCGGCCCCGGCGCCGGGGTGCGGACGCCAGGGCCGGTCGGCGGGGCCGGACGGGTGGGTCCGGCGGCGGGCTACTTCAGCCGCCCGATCGCCTCCCGCAGTCGGCGGGCGTCGCGCAGCCGCTTCTCGTAGGTGGCCCCCACCGCCAGCAGCAGCACCCCCGCCAGGGCCGGCGGCAGCCAGCGCGGCAGCGCGTCCACGACCTGCACGACGTACGGGGTCAGCTCGTGCACCGCCACCGCCGCCAGCGTCGCCCCGCCCAGCAGCAGCGGCGCCCGGAGCCGGCCGCGGGCACCGGCCAGGGTCACCCCGAGCGCGGCCGTTCCCAGCAGCAGCGGCCGCAGCCAGTGCGGATCGCCCCACACCGCGAGGGTGCTCGGCAGCAGGGTCGCCGCCAGCCCCGGCCCGTACGCGGCCCAGGACCCGGTGAGCGGATCACGGCGCCGCCGCAGGAAGCCCACGGCCAGCGCCGCCGCCGTCACCGGCAGGGTGTACGCCTCGGGCACCGTCACCGCCGAGGCCGCCAGCCGGACCCACGTCGCCGCGAGGAACAGCGCCCCGGCCGGCCAGCCCGCCGCCGACCGGCGCTCGGGCCGTACCGCCGCCGCCGCGCACACCACCCCGGCCAGGGCCAGGACCAGCGCCAGCACGGGAGCGTCCCCGGTGGCCAGGGCCACCGCGAGGAGACCCGCCGCGGCCGCCGCGGCCTCCGCCGGGACCCGTACGGAGCCCAGCCGCGGCCCGAGCGCCGCCACCGCCGCCGGGACCACCAGCACCGCCGGCGCCCACCAGGCCACCGGCCGCTCCAGCAGTGCGCCCAGCGCCACCGCGAGCAGCGCGGCGTACCCGACGGCGAGCGCCGCAGCGGCCGCGCGGGCCCACACCGGCGCGGCCCGGTACGCCGCTCCCGCCGCGCACGCGGCCCCCAGCAGGCCGAAAACCGCGAAGGTGGCCAGCCGGCCGTCCAGGGCCGCCACGGACAGGTTCAGGGCCCCTGCCAGGGCGCACGCCCCGGCGGCGACCCCCGCGAGGCCGCGACCGGCGAGGGCGGGTGCGGGTGCGGGGGCGGGTGCGGAGTCCGCCGGGCCGTCGCCGGCCGGCCCCGCCGGGGAGCGCAGGGCGAGCGCCCCCGCCGCCAGCGTCACCGCGAGCTGGGCGGCGAAGACCGCGCCCGGGGCCGCGTCGAGCGTCAGGGGGGCGGTGAACAGCGCCGCCCAGCCCAGGACCACCGCGGCCACCCCCGGCTCGTTGCGCCCGGGGAGCACCCGGACCAGCCACCACGCGGCCCCGGCCGTCAGCAGCAGGGCCACCAGCGGGGCAAGCTCGGAGCTGTTCGCCACCGGAGCGGGGGTGGTCACCGACCAGACCTCCTCCAGCACCCGCAGCCGGCCCACCAGCACCGTGGCCACCCACACCGCGGCGAGCGCCGCCTGCAGGACGGCCACCCCCGCACCGGCCAGCGCGAGCCCGCGCCGGACCGGCTCCGGGAGCGCGGAGAGCCGTAGGGCGCCCAGCAGGGGCAGGGCCGCCGCGAGGTACACGACCGCCGCCCAGGACGGGCTCAGCTCCGGCCGGAACGGGCCGCCCAGCGCCGCCACCGCCGCGAGGGCGCCGGCCGCCGCGCACGCGGCCCGCAGGACCGGGGCGCGCCACGCCGCCACCAGAGCGAGCCCGGCCGCCGCCACCAGCCGCACCGAGGGACCCAGCGCCTCGCCCGCCGACTCCGCGGCCGCGGACTGCGCCAGGGCCGTCAGCAGCGCCGCCCCGCCCATCACCGATCCGGCCGCCCCCGCCCAGCGGGACCGGGGCCCGGGCCGCAGCAGCGCGAGCCCGGCGTCCAGCGCGGCGGTGCCCAGCAGGGCCCAGGCCATGTCCAGCCCCGCCGACCCGGCGGCCAGCGCCGCCAGCGGCAACGGGAGCTGCGCCGCCAGCAGCGCCGCCGGGACCGGGATCCGCAGCGCCGGCAGGCAGCGCCCGTACCCCGCCCACGCCGCCGCCAGCACCGCGGCCGCGCCCGCCGCGTACGCCAGGCCGTCCACCTCAGGCATGCCGACGGCGTACAGCGCGTACGCGTCCAGCACCGTCAGCAGCAGACCGACCGCGGCCACCGCCTCGGCGGTCGAGCCGAGCCCCCGGCGCAGCAGCGCCACCGGTGCGCCCAGCGCCGCCGCCGTCACCGCGGCGAGCACCGCACTGCGCCCGGCGATCCCCAGGGACCCCCAGCTGACCAGCGTGAACGCCAGGGCCGCGACCGCCAGCAGCACCGCGCCCAGCACCAGCAGCACGTTCTGCGCACCGGGACCCGAGGTCTCCGTCCCCCGCGCGGGCACCGGCGGCCGGGCCGGGGCGCCCCACGCCGGGGGCGCCTGGGCGGCCAGCAGCCAGGCGCGGCGACCGAGCAGGAAGTGGCGCCGGGCGTCGAGTTGGATCAGTTCGCGGTCGATGAGCACGAGCTCCTCGGCCGGCGGCAGCGGGTTGTCCATGGTTCGGAGTGTGGCGCCCGTCACCCCCTCGGGACATGGGTGCGCGTACTCATCTCGGGATGAGTCACGGCTGAGTTCGGGGTGAGTACCGGGTGGGCGTCCGTGCCGCGCGCGAGACTGGAGGCATGGACCGAAGCAACCCCGGTGGCCGGTGGACCCGTTACCGCTTCCGCAGCGTGTGGGACCTCGACGCCGCACCCGCCCGCGTCTACGCAGCCCTGGAGACTCCCGAGTCCTACCCCCTGTGGTGGCCCCAGATCCGCGCCGTGGCCCCCGCGGCCGGGGGCAGCGGCACGGCCTCCATCCGCTCCGTCCTCCCGTACACCCTGCGCGTGGGCGCGGCCGAACTCCTGCGGGACCCCGTGCGCGGCATCCTGGAGGTCGCCCTGCTCGGCGATCTGGAGGGCTGGGCGCGGTGGACCGTACGCGCGCGGGCCGGCGGCACGCGGGCGCTGTACGAGCAGGAGGTCGAGGTGCGCCGCCCCCTGATGCGCCTCCTCGGCCTCCCCGGGCGGCCGGTGTTCCGGCTCAACCACACCCTGATGATGCGGGCCGGACGGCGCGGGCTCGCCGCACATCTGGCCGCGCGGCCGGAAGCGGTTTGAACCAGCCGCAGGCCTTCTGTATTGTTCACACCGTTCCCGGGCGATTAGCTCAGCGGGAGAGCACTTCGTTCACACCGAAGGGGTCACTGGTTCGATCCCAGTATCGCCCACCGGGACAGGCCGGTCCGTCTGATGACGGACCGGCCTTCCGCATGTACGGGGCCCTCCGCACAGACCCTTTCCGCGCCCGCCCCTCACGCCGCCGCGGGCAGCTCCGGCCGCAGAGGCCAGTGCGGATCCACCGACTCCGGCGTGCCCTGCCGCGCGAACCACGCCTGGAGCCCCCGCGCCTGGGCCGCGTGCCACACCTGCTGGAGCGTGTGCAGCTCCGCCGGCGTCAGCCGCTCCAGCCGGCCCGCGAACCTGCGCCCCACGGCCCGTACGAGCTCCAGGGAGGCCAGCGCGTCCGCGCCCGCGTCATGGGCCCCCTCCAGCTCTATCCCGTAGTGCGCGCACAGGTCCGTGAGCGTGCGGCGGCCCTTGCGGTAGCGGTCCAGGTGCTTGTCGAGCACCCGGGGATCCAGCACCGTCAGCGGCCGGTTGTCCAGGTACCGGGCCAGCGAGGACGCCCGGTGGCGGCGCAACTCCCGGTCCAGCAAGGTCAGATCGAACGGGGCGTTCATCACCACCACCGGCCGCCCCGCCATCTGCTGCTCCCCGAGCGCGCGGGCTATCTCCTCCACCACCGGCGCGGGCCACCGGCCGTTGCGCTGGAGGTGGTCATCGGTCAGACCGTGCACTTCCGTGGCCCCCGGGGGTACCGGGATGCCGGGATTGACCAGCCAGCGCGTGGAGCGGATCCGGCCGCCCGCGCACTCCTGGACGATGAGCGCGGCGGACACGATCCGGTCCCGCTCCACGTCCACCCCGGTCGTCTCCGTGTCGAATGCGGCCAGCGGGCCCTCATACCAGCGTGTCATGGCGAACTCCTCGTCACCCGTCGGCAGATGGCCCCACCCGGGCATCGCGCCCCAGGCCCACCACCCTTGCCCGAAACGGTGATACCCGGGCTCTTTGCCCCGTACGCCGTTTGCGGGACGCCGACTGCGGAGACAACTCCAGTGGGGGACCGCACACATGACCGGTCGTCAACCCCGACACCCTGACACGCACCTGACGCGGCCCCACGCGGCCGCTTCGACGGGGACAGCCCGGAAGGCATGGGGAGCCGGCCATGGCGCTCGCGCAGCCCGAACCGGGCGGGGTGCTCGCTGGGCGTATCGATCCGCGGACCGACCCGCGGAGCGGACCGCTGCGCGGCACGCTCGCCACCACCGCCTGCATGGAAACCCTTCAGGTGGGATACCTGCACGCCGTCGTCGCCGCGGCGGGCTGCTCGCTGTCCCAGCCCTTTCCCGACAACGGCATCGACTGGCACGTCAGCCACGGCGCCCCCGAGCACGTCATCGACGACGAGGTGACCATCAAGGTCCAGCTCAAGGCGACCTACCAGATACCGCCCAGACCGGCCGGGCCCACCTTCGGCTTCACCCTCGACAACGAGCACCTGGTGAAGCTGGCCCGCAGCCCGGTCGCCGTGCACAAGATCCTCGTCGTGATGCTCGTCCCGCGGGAACGCGACCAATGGCTGAGCGCCGGACACGACCGGCTCGACCTGCGGCACTGCTGCTACTGGACCAATCTCGCCGGACACCCCGTGACCGGCCGGCGCCGGACCACCGTACGGATCCCGACCACGCGGATCTTCGACGACCGGGCGCTCTGCGAGATCATGACCCGGGTCGGGTCGGGAGGGACACCTTGATGAACTGGCAGTCACCGCACCTGGAGCCGCTCTCCTCACCGGAGTTCGCCGCGGGCGCCCCCGATCCCGCCCACGTCGATCCGCTCGTGCTCGGCGCGCTGCTGCACCGGCACGGCTGGCTGCGCCGCGGCGGCGCCGCCGGACGGTACGGACGCTGGACGCCGCCCGCCCCGTACGCCGCCGCGGGCAGCGGCGGCACCAGCCTCCTCGTCCCCGAGAGCCGGGCCTTCCCCGACTGCGCCGACCTGCTCGAAGAGGCGATCACCGCGCTCTCGCGCAGCGCGCTGCCGTCGGCGCGCGAGGTGCTGTACGGGCTCAGCGTGCCGAGCGACGAGATCCGCTGGGAACGCGAGATCCCGCGCGGGGCGTACGGACTCCAGGGCGAGGCCGACTGGACGGTCCAGGAGCAGCTCCGCTCGGCCGCCCGCCAGCTGCTCCTCGCCGGAGCCCTGGCCGACCGGGCCCGCGCCGGGTACTACGGTGCCCGGCACCGCGGCCAGGCGGAGCGGGCGCTGGACGGGGTCCTGGTCGGGCCGGCCCCGGGCGGGCGGCGGCTGACGGCGTACGTCCCCGTCGACGGGGGCCGGGGCACCGTGACCCGGCTGCACCACGCCCTGCACGCCGCCCGCGAGGCCGTGGACTACCAGCGGGCCACCGGCGGCATGGACGCCTTCGACGCGGCGGTCGAGGCCGGGGTGAGCCGGGAGCTCGCCGAGGCACTGATCTCGCTGGTCCACGGCTCGGAGGGGGCCCGGGTGGCCCTCGCGTGGGCCCCGGCGGCGGGGGTCCCGGCGGGGTGCGCGGCCCGGCCGGAGCCGGTGGAGTTCTCGCCCGGCGACCTCCCGGTGCTGCGGGAGGCGGCCGCGCGGTACACGCGGGACGAGCCGGCGGTGCCGGTCCGGGTGGCCGGGGCGGTGGTCCGGATGCGCCGCTCGGCCCCGGGCGGCGGGGGCACGGTCCGGCTGCGGGTCCTCGCCGGGGCGGAGATCCCGTACGTCCGGGTGGTGCTCGACGAGGAGTCGTACCGGGTCGCGGGCCATGCCCATCTGGTCGGCCTGCCGATCCGGGTCAGCGGGCGCTTGCAGCGCCGGGGCGGCTTCCGCCGCCTGACGGACGCGGCGGACGTCCGCCCGGTCCCCCTGGACGAGGTGGAGCGGGACCGGCTGATGAAGTCCCTGGACGAGTCCCTCGACGCCGGGGACGTGCTGCCGTCGGACGACTAGGGCGACTGGGGCGACTGGGGCGGCCAGGGCGACCGGGTCCGACCAGGACGGCCTAGACGTGCAGCTCGGCGGGGAATCCGGTCCAGCGCAGCTCGGCGGGCAGGTGCCGCATGTCGTTGGAGACGAGGACGGAGGCCGGCCGGCCGGGCGCGTACCGGATGACCGTGAGCGCGGCGTTGGCGTGGTTGAGACCGAGCCAGCGCCAGTGCGGCGCGTCCATGGCGTCCCGGACGAGCCAGGCGACCAGGAAGTTGTGGGTGACGACCAGCTCGTGCCGGTCCACGTCACCCTCCACCGGCCCGGTGAACCGGTCCAGCGCCTGCCGGGCGAGTGCTCCTCCGTGCTCCTGCTCCTCCTCGGTGGTACCGGCGAGGAAACGGAGGAAGAGGTCCGCGCAATCCGCCGGAAGCTCGTCCCGCGCCGGCAGGTGGGGGACGTAGTCGCCGGCCACGTCGGAGACGTGCAGGGGGACGTCCTCCAGCTGGTCGCCGATCAGGCGTGCGGTCTGCTCCGCCCGGGGCAGCGGGCCGTGGTGAACGGCCGCGAGAGGGACGTCACGCAGGCGCCGCCCGAGCAGCACGGCCTGCCGGCGGCCGCTCTCCGTCAGACCGCTCTCCTCCGACGCCGCCTCGCCGTGCCGCACCAGATAGAGATAACGGGTAGCCGTTCCGGTCATCACACAGTCCTCCGGATCCACAGACGATCTTGTCCATCCAGGGACGCCGCCCCCTCCGGCGGCGGTTCCCTCCCCCCTCCCGAAAAGGCGCCCGCCGGCGCCGCGGCGCCGCTGCCGGGGCTCCGACCCGGACCCCGCGCGGGCGCGGCCCGCGGGCCCGGGCGGTAACCGTTTAGCGGCGCAGCCACTCCGCTCGGTACGATTCAGGCGCGCAGTGTTCGCTCGCGCACCCCCTGAGTCAGGAGAGACCGGTGTCAGACGTCCGTGTGTTCATCCAACGCGATTCCGAGCGGGACGAGCGCGTGGTGGCCACGGGCACTACGGCGGCGGAGCTCTTCGCCGGCGAGCGCACCATCGTCGCCGCGCGCATCGCAGGTGAGCTGAAGGACCTCGCGTACGAGGTGAAGGACGGCGAGACCGTCGAGCCCGTGGACATCTCCTCTCCCGACGGCCTCGACATCCTGCGCCACTCCACCGCGCACGTCATGGCCCAGGCCGTGCAGGAGCTCTTCCCCGAGGCCAAGCTGGGCATCGGCCCGCCGGTCCGCGACGGCTTCTACTACGACTTCGACGTCGCGAAGCCCTTCACCCCCGATGACCTCAAGGCCATCGAGAAGAAGATGCAGGAGATCCAGAAGCGCGGCCAGCGCTTCGCCCGCCGCGTCGTCACCGACGAGGCGGCCCGCGAGGAGCTCAAGGACGAGCCGTACAAGCTGGAGCTCATCGGCATCAAGGGCTCGGCCTCGACCGACGACGGCGCGAACGTCGAGGTGGGCGGCGGCGAGCTGACCATCTACGACAACTTCGACGCCAAGACCGGCGACCTGTGCTGGAAGGACCTCTGCCGAGGCCCCCACCTGCCCACCACCCGCAACATCCCCGCGTTCAAGCTCATGCGCAACGCCGCCGCCTACTGGCGCGGCAGCGAGAAGAACCCGATGCTCCAGCGCATCTACGGCACCGCGTGGCCGTCGAAGGAGGAGCTGAAGGCCCACCTCGACTTCCTCGTGGAGGCCGAGAAGCGCGACCACCGCAAGCTCGGCACCGAGCTCGACCTGTTCTCCGTACAGGACGAGATCGGCTCCGGCCTGGCCGTCTTCCACCCGCGCGGCGGCGTCATCCGCCGCACCATGGAGGACTACTCGCGCAAGCGGCACGAGGAAGAGGGCTACGAGTTCGTCTACACCCCGCACGCCACCAAGGGCACCCTCTTCGAGAAGAGCGGCCACCTGGACTGGTACGCGGAGGGCATGTACCCCCCCATGCAGCTCGACGGTGGTACCGACTACTACCTCAAGCCCATGAACTGCCCGATGCACAACCTGATCTTCGACGCGCGCGGCCGCTCCTACCGCGAACTGCCGCTGCGCCTCTTCGAGTTCGGCACCGTGTACCGGTACGAGAAGTCCGGCGTCGTGCACGGCCTGACCCGCTCGCGCGGTTTCACCCAGGACGACGCGCACATCTACTGCACCAAGGAGCAGATGGCGGAGGAGCTCGACCGCACGCTGACCTTCGTGCTGAACCTGCTCCGCGACTACGGTCTGACCGACTTCTACCTGGAGCTGTCGACCAAGGACCCGGAGAAGTTCGTCGGCTCGGACGAGATCTGGGAGGAGGCCACCGCCACCCTCCAGCAGGTCGCCGAGAAGCAGGGTCTGCCCCTGGTCCCGGACCCGGGCGGCGCCGCGTTCTACGGCCCGAAGATCTCCGTCCAGTGCCGTGACGCGATCGGCCGCACCTGGCAGATGTCGACCGTGCAGCTCGACTTCAACCTGCCGGAGCGCTTCAACCTGGAGTACACCGGCCCCGACGGCACCAAGCAACGCCCGGTCATGATCCACCGTGCGCTCTTCGGTTCCATCGAGCGGTTCTTCGCCGTGCTGCTGGAGCACTACGCGGGCGTCATGCCGCCGTGGCTCGCCCCGGTCCAGGCGGTCGGCATCCCGATCGGCGACTCGCACATCGAGTACCTGCAGGAGTTCGCCGCCGAGGCGAAGAAGAAGGGCCTGCGCGTCGAGGTGGACGCCTCCTCCGACCGGATGCAGAAGAAGATCCGCAACCAGCAGAAGCTGAAGGTCCCCTTCATGATCATCGTCGGTGACGAGGACATGGCCGCGGGCACCGTCTCCTTCCGCTACCGCGACGGCTCGCAGGAGAACGGCGTCCCGCGCGACCAGGCGCTGGCGAAGCTCGTGGACGTCGTGGAGCGCCGCGTCCAGGTGTGACCGTGCTCACCGCACACGTGGGGTCGCCCCCGGGAAGTCTCACTTCCCGGGGGCTTCCTCGTCCTCCCGCCGGAAGGCCTGCAGCATCCAGGAGGAGAACGAACCCGTCACCGCGCCCAGCAGCGCCAGCCCGCCGGCCATCATGAACCCCGCGATGATCCGGCCCCCCGGGGTCACGGGGGCCATGTCCCCGTAGCCCACCGTCGTCAGCGTCTCGCACACCCACCACACCGCGTCCCCCAGCGTGAGGATCGTGGCGCCCGGGGCCTGGCGCTCGAAGTGGTGGACCCCGAGGGCGGCGGCGAAGCCGAGCAGTCCGGCCGACAGGCCCGCGTACGACATCACGCGCGCGTACAGGTTCCGGCGCGGGCGGTTGTAGCGGGCCTGGATCGCGTCGTGGACCTTGACCATGCGCAGCGGCCGCAGCAGCGGCAGCATCACGATCAGGGTGTCCAGCCAGTGCACGCGGACGAAGCGCAGCGGCCGCATGCGGCTCAGGACCAGCCGGGCCAGGTAGTCCACGACGAAACAGGCCCAGGTCACCACGACCATGCCGATGCCGATGTCCCGCCACAGGGGGTGGGCCCGGTAGGCCACCACGGAGAGCGTGTAGCCCGCGAGGAAGAGCAGGGAAGCGTAGAACAGCGGCAGCTCGGTCCGGCGCTCCCAGGCCTGGTCACCGGTATCGGGTGCATCGCTCATGGGCCCAGCATCGCGTCCCGCACAGCGGTGTTCGCCCCGGCGACACGCCGCCCGGGGCCAAGGTCATATGCTGCATCCCATGACGATTGAGCCGGAGCAGCAGATCGGTGTGGGCACGCAGGACGCGTTCCAGCGTCTGTGGACGCCCCACCGGATGGCCTACATCCAGGGGGAGAACAAGCCGACCGGGCCGGAGGCCGGGGACGGCTGTCCCTTCTGCGGGATTCCGGAGATGTCGGACCAGGACGGGCTGGTCGTCGCCCGGGGCCGGCACGTCTACGCCGTGCTGAACCTCTATCCGTACAACGGCGGCCACCTGATGGTCGTGCCGTACCGGCACGTCGCCGACTACACGGACCTGGACGCCGCCGAGACCCTCGAACTGGCCGACCTCACGAAGCGGGCGATGATCGCGCTGCGCAAGGCCTCCGGTGCGCACGGTTTCAACATCGGCATGAACCAGGGCCAGGCCGCCGGCGCCGGCATCGCCGCGCACCTGCACCAGCACATCGTGCCCCGCTGGGGCGGGGACACGAACTTCATGCCGGTCGTGGGCCACACCAAGGTGCTGCCCCAACTCCTCGCGGACACCCGCCAGATGCTCGCGGACGCCTGGCCCGTCGACTGAGGACGGGCCGCCGGGCCGGGCCGGGCGGGCATCCGCCCGGCCTCACGCGTCGTAGACGTCCGCCTTGCGCGGTGCGGCGTCCTGCACCATGCCGCTGACGATCATCGAGCGGTTGGTGAAGCGTTCGGTGTCGACCCCGTTCTCCTCCAGGACCCGCATCGCGGCGGTGTGCACCGCCCGCAGGACGGGGGTCGCGGCGCGCATCGCGTCGTCCGCCATGAAGCGGTGGCGCCACGGCTGGCCGGCCCAGACGTGCCGGACGCCGAAGGGCTCCGGGAGGACGAGCTTGCCGCCCAGGAAGTCCAGGAGCGGCGGGTACCAGGTGAGGGGCGCGCGCACGGCGAGGCGTACGACCTCGCTGGTGTCGACCACCGGCCGCTTGAGCTCCACGGTCTCCCAGAAGCGTACGGATTTGGCGACCTCGTCCACCGGCGCCGCCGATTTGGTGGTGAACAGGCCGTGCACCGGGCCGAGCGCGTGTCCGGTGACCTCCACGCGCAGGGTCTTGTAGAGCACGGTGACCGTGACCAGCATGGTGATCACCAGCTGGCCGTCCCAGAGCGGGTACTGGATGCCGAGGTAGTGCCGGTTGCCGGCACTGAACTGCTGCTCGTTGCAGATCCGGGTGATCTCGTGCGGCTTGACCAGGAAGGTGTCCACGTCCGCTCCGCTGGGGCGGGTCACCTCCTTCGCACCCTCACCGACCGGGGTGACGATCCAGTGCATGATCGACGCGGGCGGGAGGCCGCCGGTGTGCAGGGGGCCGCGCTCCAGCTTGCGCAGCTGGGTGTCGATCGCGCGTATGACGTCCCAGCTGCGGAACGGGTGGATCTCGGAGCCCTCGTTCTTCGGGACGAGCTCCTCGGCCAGCTGCCAGCTGCCCCAGCGCGTGCCCATGCCGAGTATGCCCTTGGGGCCCGCGTAGAAGACGGCGTTGCTGCGGTCCTCGGCGGTGAGCTTGGCCAGGGAGTGGCGCAGGTCCTCGCGGGCCTTCTCGTCGGGGTTGCCGGGGACGGCCTCCGGGATCTTGGCGGCCACCCCGCCGCCGCCCGCGAGGAGCCCGTCCCAGCGGGAGCGCAGGTCTTCGGCGGTGGCCTCGCAGAGCCGGCGGGCGAGGAACCAGCCGGCGACCGGGGCGATGACCATCGCGCGGACGTAGATGCCGAGGACGCCGGTCACCGGGAGCCGGAACATCAGGAAGGCGACCACCAGGCCCACGCCGACGAGGAGCGCCGTGCCCAGCCAGGAGGTTCCCCTGGCCTCGGAGGACGACAGGGCCTTGCGGGCCCAGAACAGTCCGAGCCACAGCAGCAGGCCGGGGAGGAACAGGACCCCGCAGACGAGCATGATCAGGCGGAGCTTGCGGTCGCGCTCCTTGCGGATGCGGGAGGCGGCCAGGCAGTGCTCGACGACGGTCTGCGGGTCGGCGCCGAAGGACTGGATGAGGGGTTTGCGGGTGGCCGGGATGGTGCGGGCCTCGACGGCGCGGCAGAAGGCCTCGCCGAGGTTGGGGGCGAGGAGGGAGATCTTGGCGGGTTTGACCACGGACTCGTGGTACTCGTTGTTGGCCTTGAGTATCTCGTCCAGCTTGGTGTCGCGTCCGCCGTCCCGGTAGGCGGCGGAGGCGAGGGCGTTGGTCGCGGCGGTCTGGCCGCCGCCGCCCTGGAGTGGGATCTGTGCCCCGGGCCTGAAGTCGAATCCGTCGTCCGCCACCGCTGCCCCCATCGCTGTGCGTCGTACTCGTGTACCTCGTGTGCGGGTCTGCCCGCGATGCCGCCCGCTCCGGGTGGTGTGGTCCGCCTGCTCGGTCCGCCCGCTCGGTCCGCCTGGTTGGTCTACCCGTTCGGTCTGCCCGTCTCACGCGCGGACGAGCCTATAGGCCGATTCCTCCCCATGGTGAGGGGACAGGCAAATGCCGCCCACCGCAAGCGGGTTGGGTGGGCGGCCGGGATGACGCTATGTCAGGTGGCTTCCCTTCTCGGACTGTTCGCGCAGCTTGTCCGCTATCTGCGGTGGCATCGGCTCGTGCCGGGCGTAGGTACGGCTGAACAGCCCCGTGCCGTGCGACACGGAGCGCAGCTCGACGGCGTACCGGCCGATCTCGATCTCGGGGATCTCGGCGAGGACCCGGGTGCGGCCGGTGCCCGCCGCGTCGGTGCCCACCACGCGGCCCCGGCGGCCGGCGAGGTCGCTCATGACGGGGCCCACGTACTCGTCGGGCACGAGGACGGCGAGCTCCGCGACCGGTTCGAGGAGCTGGACGCAAGCCCCTGCGGCGGCGGCCTCGCGCAGGGCGAGGGCGCCCGCGGTCTGGAAGGCGGCATCCGAGGAGTCCACCGAGTGGGCCTTGCCGTCGAGCAGGGTCACGCGTACGTCGACCAGCGGGTAGCCGGCCGCGAGCCCCCGGGCGGCCTGCGCCCGGACACCCTTCTCCACGGACGGGATGAACTGGCGCGGCACCGCTCCGCCGACGACCTTGTCGACGAACTCGATGCCGCTGCCCGGCGGCAGCGGCTCGACCTCGATCTCGCAGATGGCGAACTGCCCGTGCCCGCCGGACTGCTTCACGTGCCGCCCCCGGCCGCCCGCCTTGGCGCCGAAGGTCTCGCGGAGGCTGACCTTGTGCGGGACCGGGTCGACCTGGACCCCGTACCGGGTGCGCAGTCGTTCGAGGGCGAGGTCCTGATGGGCCTCGCCGAGGCACCACAGGACGAGCTGGTGGGTGTGCGGGTTCTGTTCGAGCCGCATGGTCGGGTCCTCGGCGACGAGCCGGGCCAGCCCCTGGGAGAGCTTGTCCTCGTCGGCCTTGCTGTGGGCCTCGATGGCGAGGGGGAGCAGCGGGTCGGGCATCGACCACGGCTCCATCAGGAGGGGGTCGTCCTTGGCGGAGAGGGTGTCGCCGGTCTCGGCGCGGGTGAGTTTGGCCACGCAGGCCAGGTCGCCGGCGACGCACTGGGCGAGGGTGCGCTGCTGTTTGCCGAAGGGGGAGGTCAGGGCGCCGATCCGCTCGTCCACGTCATGGTCCTCGTGCCCGCGGTCGGTGAGCCCGTGTCCGCTCACGTGGACCGTCTCGTCGGGGCGCAGGGTGCCGGAGAAGACGCGGACGAGCGAGACGCGGCCGACGTAGGGGTCGGAGGAGGTCTTCACCACCTCGGCGACGAGCGGTCCGCCGGGATCGCAGGTGACCGCGGGGCGGGCCGCGCCGTCGGGGGTGGTGACGCCGACGGGCGCGCGCTCCAGCGGGGTGGGGAAGGCGCCGGTGATCAGTTCGAGGAGTTCCACGGTGCCCAGGCCCTTGCGGGCGCCGTCGGCGGCGGGGGCGGCCATCAGGACGGGGTGGAAGGTGCCGCGGGCCACGGCCCGCTCCAGGTCGTCGACCAGGGTCTTGAGGTCGATGTCCTCGCCGCCGAGATAGCGGTCCATGAGGGTCTCGTCCTCGCTCTCGGCGATGATCCCCTCGATCAGCCGGGCGCGGGCGTCGGTGATGAGGGCGAGCTCGCCGGGGTCCGGGTCGCGTTCGACGCGGTCGCCGGAGGAGTAGTCGTACACGCGCTGCGAGAGCAGTCCGAGCAGTCCGGCCACCGGGGCGTGGCCGTCGGGGGCGGCGGGGCCGTGCAGGGGCAGGTAGAGCGGGCGCACGGCATCGGGGTCGTCCGCTCCGAAGGCGTCGCCGCACACCGTGGTCATCTGGGTGTAGTCGGCGCGGGCGGCTTCCAGGTGGGTCACGACGATGGCGCGCGGCATGCCGACGGCGGCGCACTCGTCCCAGACCATCCGGGTGGCCCCGGAGAGCCCGTCGCCGTCCTCGGCGGCCGAGACCACGAAGAGGGCCGCGTCGGCGGCGCGCAGCCCTGCCCGGAGCTCTCCGACGAAGTCGGCGTAACCGGGGGTGTCCAGGATGTTGATCTTGATTCCGGCCCACTCGACGGGGACCAGGGAGAGCTGGACGGAGCGCTGGCGGCGGTGCTCGATCTCGTCGTAGTCGGAGACGGTGGCGCCGTCCTCGACGCGCCCGGCCCGTTTCACGGCCCCGGCGGTCAGGGCCAGGGCTTCGACCAGGGTGGTCTTGCCGGATCCGCTGTGGCCGACCAGCACGACGTTGCGTACGGACGCCGGGTGGTCGGCCGTCGGTGCTCTGCCGGCGGCTCCGGATTGGTGCGATGCGGCTCCCACGATGCTCGTGCCTCCCGATTGGAGGGGATGGGGGAATTGGAGGGGATGGGGGAAAAGGCCTCCTTCGAGCTTTGCACTGCCGTCACACGGCGTCCATACGTCGTACCGGTGGCGCCGCCGGGGCGCTGGTGGAGGCGGAGACGGCCGGGAAGGGAGGCGGTGTCCGGAAACGTGCCCGGAAACATGCGCGGACAGGGCCCGGGGAACGTGGCGAACGGCCCGAGAACCGCCCGCGTCGTGTGAACCGGTGGGTGCGCGGCGCCGATGGCCCGGGGCCCTGGCTACGATGGGCCAGCCGGTGGCCGTGGTGGCCGTGCGGCCCAGCGACCCTCCGGGAAGGCCATGCTGAACAAGTACGCGCGTGCATTCTTCACGCGTGTTCTCACGCCATTCGCCGCTTTTCTGCTCCGGATGGGAGTGAGTCCCGACGCGGTCACCCTCATCGGCACGGCCGGAGTGGTGGCCGGAGCCCTGGTCTTCTTCCCCATGGGCGAGTTCTTCTGGGGCACGATCACCATCACGCTCTTCGTCTTCTCCGACCTGGTGGACGGGAACATGGCCCGCCAGGCCGGCGTCTCCAGCCGGTGGGGCGCGTTCCTCGACTCCACCCTCGACCGGGTGGCGGACGCGGCGATCTTCGGCGGACTCGCGCTCTGGTACGCGGGTTCCGGGAACAACAACGCGCTCTGCGCCGTCGCCATCTTCTGCCTGGCCAGCGGCCAGGTGGTCTCGTACACCAAGGCCCGCGGCGAGTCGATCGGGCTGCCGGTGGCCGTCAACGGGCTCATCGAGCGCGCCGAACGCCTGGTGATCACGCTGGTCGCGGCCGGTCTGTCCGGGCTGGAGACCTTCGGGGTCCCCTCGTGGATCGGCCTGCTGCTGCCGATCGCGCTCTGGGTGGTCGCGGCGGGCTCGCTCGTGACCCTCATCCAGCGCGTGGTGACCGTACGGCGGGAATCGGCGGAGGCCGACGCCGCCGCTGCCGCCGCCACTGCCGCGGGAACCCCCTCCGAAGGCGGTACGCCCTGATGGGCAAGGCACAGGACAAGCTGGTCGACGGGCTGTACGGACTCGGCTGGGCCGGGGTCAAGAAGCTGCCCGAGCCGGCCGCGGCGGCCCTCGGCCGGCGGATCGCCGACTTCACCTGGAAGCGGCGCGGCAAGAGCGTGCTGCGCCTGGAGTCGAACCTGGCCCGGGTGGTGCCCGGCGCGACGCCCGAGCGGCTGCGCGAGCTGTCGCACGCGGGCATGCGCTCCTACATGCGGTACTGGATGGAGTCCTTCCGGCTGCCGACCATGGCCAAGGAACGATTCAGCGCCGACGTGGAGATGAAGGACGACCACATCCTGCGCGAGGCCCTGGCCTCCGGGCGCGGGGTGGTCGTCGCCCTCCCGCACCTCGCCAACTGGGACCTCGCCGGCGCCTGGGCCGTCACCCACATCGGAGTCCCCTTCACCACCGTCGCCGAACGCCTCAAGCCCGAGACCCTCTACGACCGCTTCGTCGCCTACCGCGAGAGCCTGGGCATGGAGGTGCTCCCGCACAACGGCGGCGCCGCCTTCGGCACGCTCGCGCGCCGGCTGCGCTCCGGCGGGCTGGTCTGCCTGGTCGCGGACCGGGACCTGTCGGCCTCCGGGGTGGAAGTGGACTTCTTCGGCTCGGCGGCGCGCATGCCGGCCGGCCCGGCGCTGCTCGCCCAGCAGACGGGCGCCGTCCTCCTCCCGGCGACCCTGTACTACGGGGACGCGCCGAAGATGTACGGCCGGATCCACCCCCCGGTGGAGGTCCCGGAGCAGGGCACCCGGCAGGAGAAGACGGCCGTCATGACCCAGGCCGTCGCCGACGCCTTCGCGCAGGGGATCGCCGAACACCCGCAGGACTGGCACATGCTCCAGCGGCTGTGGCTGGAAGACCTGGAAGACCTGCACGGCCCGGACACCAGCGGCCGCGACGACGGCCGGCCCGAGGAGCGCTCCGCGTGAAGATCGGCATCGTCTGCCCGTACTCCTGGGACGTCCCCGGCGGCGTCCAGTTCCACATCCGGGACCTGGCGGAACACCTGATCGGCCTCGGCCACCAGGTGTCCGTCCTGGCCCCGGCGGACGACGAGACCCCGCTGCCCCCGTACGTGGTCTCGGCGGGGCGGGCGGTGCCGGTGCCGTACAACGGGTCGGTGGCCCGCCTCAACTTCGGCTTCCTGTCGGCCGCCCGCGTACGGCGCTGGCTGCACGACGGGGTCTTCGACGTGGTCCACATCCACGAACCCACCTCCCCCTCCCTCGGCCTGCTGACCTGCTGGGCGGCGCAGGGCCCGATCGTGGCCACCTTCCACACGTCCAACCCGCGCTCGCGGGCGATGCTCGCCGCGTACCCGATCCTGCAGCCGGCGCTGGAGAAGATCAGCGCCCGGATCGCGGTGAGCGAGTACGCACGGCGCACGCTGGTCGAGCACCTGGGCGGGGACGCGGTGGTCATCCCCAACGGCGTGGACGTGGACTTCTTCGCCAAGGCCGAGCCGAACCCGGACTGGTCGGGCCAGACCCTCGGCTTCATCGGCCGGATCGACGAACCCCGCAAGGGCCTGCCGGTCCTGATGGCGGCCTTCCCGCAGATCGTGGCGGCCTGCCCGGACGTACGGCTCCTGGTGGCGGGCCGCGGCGACGAGGAGGAGGCGGTCGCCTCCCTCCCGCCCGAACTCCGCTCCCGGGTCGAGTTCCTCGGCATGGTCTCCGACGAGGACAAGGCGCGGCTGCTGCGCAGCGTCGACCTGTACGTGGCCCCGAACACGGGCGGCGAGAGCTTCGGCATCATCCTGGTCGAGGCCCTCTCCGCGGGCGCCGCGGTCCTCGCGGCCGACCTCGACGCCTTCGCGCAGGTCCTGAACCAGGGGGAGGCCGGGGCCCTCTTCTCGAACGAGGACCCCGACTCCCTGGCGGCATCCGCGATCGCCCTCCTGCGCGACCCCGCCCGCCGCGAGGAACTGAGCACGAGCGGCTCCGCCCACGTACGCCGCTTCGACTGGTCGACGGTGGCGGCGGACATCCTGGCCGTCTACGAAACGGTGACCGACGGCGCGGCGGCGGTCGCGGAGGACGACCGGGTCCCCCTGCGCACCCGCCTGGGCCTCACCCGGGACACCTAGGCCGTCTCTTTCGGATCCTGCCGGGCCCGCGACGCCTGGCACGTCCGGCGCAGCGGGGCGCGCTCCGCGTCGAGAGGTAGAGTCGCGGCCCGTGATCGAAACCCTTGTCTGGATTGCCCTCGGCCTCGGCCTCGTCGGGGTCTACCTCAGTTGGACCGCCGGCCGGCTCGACCGGCTGCACTCGCGGATGGACGCCGCCCGCGCCGCCCTCGACGCGCAGCTGGTCCGCCGGGCCTCCGTGGTGCTGGAGGTCGCGACCTCCGGGGTGCTGGACCCCGCCTCCTCCCTCGTGCTGTACGAGGCCGCGCACGCCGCCCGGCAGGCGGAGGAGGAGCACCGCGAGGTCGCCGAGAGCGAGCTCAGCCAGGCGCTGCGCGCCGTCTTCGCCGATGCGGAGCAGGTCGACGCGCTCAAGGCGGCCCCGGGCGGGGCGGAGGCGGCCGAGGAGCTCGCGGCGGCCGTCCGCCGGGTGCCCATGGCGCGCCGGTTCCTCAACGACGCCGTCCGCGCGGCCCGCGCCCTGCGCCGGCACCGCAAGGTCCGCTGGTTCCGGCTGGCGGGTCACGCGCCCTTCCCGCTGGCCTTCGAGATGGACGACGAGCCGCCGGTGGATCTGGCCGAGCGGCCGTAACTTGTACCCCGTGGCCAAATCGCGAGGAGCCACCGGCTGCACATTGGCCCTTGCAGTGGACTGGTCGAGAGGGTTTCCTCGGTCCAGTACCGCTAGGTCGGTCCGCCGGGTCGGCCCGGCGATCGCCAGTAGCGCATGAATCTTCCTTCGAGTGAGGTCAATCCGTGAGCACGCTTCCCTCCACCCCGCAGTCCGAGTCGGCGATCGGCACCTCCCGCGTCAAGCGCGGCATGGCCGAGCAGCTCAAGGGCGGCGTGATCATGGATGTGGTCAACGCCGAGCAGGCGAAGATCGCCGAGGACGCCGGCGCCGTGGCCGTCATGGCCCTGGAGCGGGTTCCCGCCGACATCCGCAAGGACGGCGGCGTCGCCCGGATGTCCGACCCGAACATGATCGAAGAGATCATCGAGGCCGTCTCCATCCCCGTCATGGCGAAGTCCCGCATCGGCCACTTCGTCGAGGCCCAGGTGCTCCAGTCCCTCGGCGTCGACTACATCGACGAGTCCGAGGTCCTGACCCCGGCCGACGAGGTCAACCACTCCGACAAGTGGGCGTTCACCACCCCCTTCGTCTGTGGCGCCACCAACCTGGGCGAGGCCCTGCGCCGCATCGCCGAGGGCGCGGCCATGATCCGCTCGAAGGGCGAGGCCGGTACCGGCAACGTCGTCGAGGCCGTCCGCCACCTGCGCCAGATCAAGAACGAGATCGCCCGCCTGCGCGGCTACGACAACAACGAGCTGTTCGCCGCCGCCAAGGAGCTGCGCGCCCCGTACGAGCTGGTCAAGGAAGTCGCCGAGCTCGGCAAGCTCCCGGTCGTGCTGTTCTCCGCCGGTGGCGTCGCCACCCCCGCCGACGCCGCGCTGATGCGCCAGCTCGGTGCCGAGGGCGTCTTCGTCGGCTCCGGCATCTTCAAGTCGGGCGACCCGGCCAAGCGCGCCGCCGCCATCGTGAAGGCCACCACCTTCTACGACGACCCGAAGATCATCGCGGACGCCTCCCGCAACCTGGGCGAGGCCATGGTCGGCATCAACTGCGACACCCTCCCCGAGTCCGAGCGCTACGCCAACCGCGGCTGGTAGTCATCACCATGACGAACACCCCCGTTGACCCCGTCGTCGGGGTACTTGCCCTCCAGGGCGACGTACGGGAGCACCTGATCGCCCTGGCCTCGGCTGACGCCGTGGCCAGGCCGGTCCGGCGTCCCGAGGAGCTCGCCGAGGTCGACGCCCTGGTGATCCCCGGCGGCGAGTCCACGACCATGTCGAAGCTCGCCGTGCTGTTCGGCATGCTGGAGCCGCTGCGCGAGCGCGTACGGGCCGGGATGCCGGTCTACGGCACCTGCGCCGGCATGATCATGCTCGCCGACAAGCTGCTGGACGGCCGTGAGGACCAGGAGACCCTGGGCGGCATCGACATGATCGTGCGCCGCAACGCCTTCGGCCGGCAGAACGAGTCCTTCGAGGCGCAGGTCGACTTCGCGGGCATAGAGGGCGGACCCGTCGAGGGCGTCTTCATCCGCGCCCCCTGGGTCGAGTCCGTCGGCGGCGCCGCCGAAGTGCTCGCCACGTACGACGGTCACACCGTCGCCGTGCGCCAGGGCAATGTCCTCGCCACCTCGTTCCACCCGGAGCTCACGGGTGACGACCGGGTCCACGCGTACTTCGTCGACATGGTGCGCGCCGGGCTGTAACGGCGTCCCGGTAGGATCTGAGGCGAACATTGTTGGTGACGCGAAGGAGACAGGCAGATGTCCGGCCACTCTAAATGGGCTACGACGAAGCACAAGAAGGCCGTGGTTGACGCCAAGCGCGGCAAGCTCTTCGCGAAGCTGATCAAGAACATCGAGGTCGCGGCCCGTATGGGCGGCGCCGACATCGATGGCAACCCGACCCTTTTCGACGCCATCCAGAAGGCGAAGAAGAGCTCGGTCCCGAACAAGAACATCGACTCCGCGGTCAAGCGCGGCGGCGGCCTCGAGGCCGGCGGCGCCGACTACGAGACGATCATGTACGAAGGCTACGGCCCGAACGGCGTCGCGGTGCTCATCGAGTGCCTCACCGACAACCGCAACCGTGCCGCGTCCGACGTACGGGTCGCCATGACCCGCAACGGCGGTTCGATGGCCGACCCGGGCTCGGTCTCGTACCTGTTCAACCGCAAGGGCGTCGTGCTCCTGCCCAAGGGCGAGCTCTCCGAGGACGACGTCCTGGAGACGGTGCTCGAAGCGGGCGCCGAAGAGGTCAACGACCTCGGCGAGCAGTTCGAGATCATCAGCGAGGCCACCGACATGGTCGCGGTCCGTACCGCGCTCCAGAGCGCCGGCATCGACTACGACTCGGCCGACTCCAACTTCCTGCCGACCATGCAGGTCGAGCTGGACGAGGAGGGCGCGCGCAAGATCTTCAAGCTGATCGACGCGCTGGAGGACAGCGACGACGTCCAGAACGTCTTCGCCAACTTCGACGTCTCGGACGAGGTCATGGAGAAGGTCGACGCCTGATCCAGGCGCCCACCGCTCACAGCGTTCGGACAGCGGGCCGACGGGGACACACCCCGTCGGCCCGCTGCTTTGTCGGTGCCGCCCGATACCCTGCGAAGCTGCACGTACAGGAGATCGAAGAAGGGGGGGCGGGTGCGCGTACTCGGTGTCGACCCGGGTCTGACCCGATGCGGTGTCGGTGTGGTCGAGGGGGTGGCGGGCCGTCCCCTGACGATGCTCGGCGTGGGGGTCGTACGGACGCCCGCGGACGCCGAGTTGGCCAACCGGCTCGTCGGCATCGAGCAGGGCATCGAGGAGTGGCTCGACGAGTACCGTCCCGAAGTCCTCGCCGTGGAGCGGGTGTTCAGCCAGCACAACGTCAGTACGGTGATGGGCACCGCCCAGGCCAGTGCCGTCGCCATGCTGTGCGCCGCGCGCCGCGGCATACCGGTCGCGCTGCACACCCCGAGCGAGGTCAAGGCCGCCGTCACCGGCAGCGGGCGCGCTGACAAGGCGCAGGTCGGAGCCATGGTCACCCGGCTGCTGCGGCTGTCCGCCCCGCCCAAGCCCGCCGACGCCGCGGACGCCCTCGCCCTCGCCATCTGCCACATCTGGCGCGCCCCCGCGCAGAACCGCCTCCAGCAGGCCGTCAACCGGCATGCCAGCGCCCTGAAAGGCCGCACCACATGATCGCCTTCGTCAGCGGCCCGGTCGCCGCGCTCGCCCCCGCCCTGGCCGTCATCGAGGTCGGGGGAGTGGGCATGGCCGTGCACTGCACGCCGAACACCCTCGCGGGTCTGCGGACCGGCGAACCGGCCCGGCTGTCCACCTCCCTGGTCGTACGGGAGGACTCGCTGACGCTGTACGGCTTCGCCGACGACGACGAGCGCCAGGTCTTCGAGCTCCTGCAGACCGCGAGCGGCGTCGGCCCGAAGCTCGCCCAGGCGATGCTCGCGGTGCACAGCCCGGACGCGCTGCGCGTAGCCGTCTCGGTGGGGGACGAGAAGGCCCTGATGGCCGTCTCCGGCATCGGGAAGAAGGGCGCGCAGAAGCTCCTGCTGGACCTCAAGGACAAGCTCGGCGCGCCGCTGGGATCGAGCGGCATGGTCGGTGCGCAGCGCGCCGCGGCCTCCGGGCCCGCCCCGTGGTCGGAGCAGCTCTCCGCGGCGCTGGTCGGTCTCGGCTACGCGCCCCGGGACGCCGAGGACGCGGTCTCGGCCGTGACCCCCCAGGCGGAGGCCGCGATCGCCGAGGGCGGTTCGGCCCCGGTTCCGCAGCTCCTGAGGGCCGCCCTCCAGTCCCTGAACCGAGCCCGCTGACAGGTCCGGCGCCGCCCCGCGGGGCCGCCCGCACACGACGGACCACCGCACCACCCCGAGAAGGCAGACTGACACCGTGAACTGGGATGACGAGAGCGACGACCGGATCGTCGCACCCGCGGCGGACGGCGAGGACACCGCCGTCGAGGCGGCCCTGCGGCCCAAGGACCTCGGCGAGTTCGTCGGGCAGGAGAAGGTACGCCAGCAGCTCGACCTCGTCCTGAAGGCGGCCCGCCAGCGCGGCGCCACCGCCGATCACGTGCTGCTGTCGGGCGCCCCGGGCCTGGGGAAGACCACCCTGTCCATGATCATCGCGGCCGAGATGGGCGCCCCCATCCGGATCACGTCGGGCCCCGCCATCCAGCACGCCGGCGACCTCGCGGCCATCCTCTCCTCCCTCCAGGAGGGCGAGGTCCTCTTCCTCGACGAGATCCACCGCATGTCCCGGCCCGCCGAGGAAATGCTCTACATGGCCATGGAGGACTTCCGCGTCGACGTGATCGTCGGCAAGGGGCCGGGGGCCACCGCCATCCCGCTGGAGCTTCCCCCGTTCACCCTCGTCGGGGCCACGACCCGGGCCGGACTGCTCCCGCCCCCGCTGCGCGACCGCTTCGGCTTCACCGGCCACATGGAGTTCTACGCCCCCGAGGAGCTGGAGCGGGTCATCCACCGCTCCGCGCGGCTCCTCGACGTGGAGATCGACACCGCCGGCGCCGCCGAGATCGCCGGCCGCTCGCGCGGAACCCCCCGTATCGCCAACCGGCTGCTGCGCCGCGTCCGCGACTACGCCCAGGTCAGGGCCGACGGTGTGATCGACCGCGAGGTCGCCGGTACCGCCCTGAAGGTGTACGAGGTCGACGAGCGCGGGCTCGACCGGCTGGACCGGGCCGTGCTGGAGGCGCTCCTGAAGCTCTTCGGCGGGGGACCCGTCGGCCTGTCGACGCTCGCCGTCGCCGTCGGTGAGGAGCGGGAGACCGTGGAGGAGGTGGCCGAGCCGTTCCTCGTACGGGAAGGACTCCTGGCCAGGACCCCGCGGGGGCGGGTCGCGACCCCGGCCGCATGGGCTCACCTGGGGCTTGTCCCGCCACAGCAGGGCGGGAACGGATCAAGCGGACAACAGGGCCTCTTCGGGACCTGACGGCGCGGAGGTTGGCCCCCTCAGGAACTGCGGTGACATGCTGGGCGTTGTTCCATCGGTGCGGACTCGCCTAGACTCCGCCGATGCCGACCCTTACGGTCGGCGTACCCACCCCCCGTACAAAGGCCGTGCGCTCGTGCGGTCGATGCGAAGGACCTGCGTCCCGTGAATATCATGTCCCTCCTTCCGTTCGTGCTGATCATCGGGGCGATGTTCCTGCTGACCCGCAGCCAGAAGAAGAAGCAGCAGCAGGCCGTGCAGATGCGCGACCAGCTGACCGCCGGCACCGGCGTCCGCACCATCGGCGGCATGTACGCCACGGTGAAGGAGATCGGCGAAGACACCGTCACGCTCGAGGTGGCCCCCGGCGTCCACGCGATCTACGCGAAGAACGCCATCGGCGCCGTGCTGGAGGACGAGGAGTACAACCGCATCGTCCACGGCATCACCGATGATCTGACGATCGACACGCCGGTCGTCCCGGACGACGCGTCCTCCCTGACCGGGGACGCGGCCCCCAAGCTCGACCTGGGCAAGAAGGACGAGCCCAAGGCCGACGAGCCCGCGGCGGAGGAGCCCAAGGGCGACGAGCCCAAGGACGGCAAGAGCGACGGCGACGCCGGCGCGAAGTAGCGCTGGGCCGGGGACCGACGGGGCGCCTGACCGGCAGCCCCGCCGGTCCCCGCCAGTGACCCTTCTGCGGGGGGCAGGGGTCCCCACACACATTTCGTGGCCGTCCGCGCGCTGACCCGGCGCGGGACGGTTGGACAGGGAGATACGACAAGGTGGCAGCACCGAAGAAGGGCCGGCGGCCCACGGGGGCTCAGGGGAGGCCGGGGCGTTCCCTGGCCATCATCCTGATCGCGATGGTGGCGCTCACCGCGGGGATGTTCCTCACGAAGCAGACGACGCCGCGACTCGGCATCGACCTCGCCGGCGGTACGAGCATCACGCTCAAGGCCAAGAGCGAGCCCGGTAAGCCGGACGCGATCAACGAGACCAACATGAACACGGCGATCGGCATCATCGAACGCCGCGTCAACGGTCTGGGCGTCTCCGAGGCCGAGGTCCAGAAGCAGGGCACGGACCACATCATCGTGAACATCCCCAAGGGGTCGAACGAGCAGCAGGCGCGCGAGCAGGTCGGCACCACCGCCCAGCTCTACTTCCGCCCCGTGCTCGCCGTCACCGAGGGTGCCCCGGCGCCTCCGGAGGCCGAAGGGAGCGGCTCCCCGAGCGGCTCCCCGAGCACTGCCCCGAGCGGCTCCGGCAGCCCGTCCGCCAAGGCCACCCCGTCGTCCAGCGCCACTTCCCAGGGCCGTGCGGTCAGTGAGGCCCTCAAGGCCCCGAACGCCCCCTCTCCCTCGCCCTCGGCGAGCGGGTCGAAGAAGGCAGACGACAAGGCGACCCCGTCCACGTCGCCGTCCGCGACCTCCGCCGACCAGGCCGCCGCGGCGGCGCTGCAGGCCAAGTTCGCCGCGCTGAACTGCAGCGACGAGGCGCAGCGCACCGCGATCACCAAGGACGTCAAGCCCGAGGACCCGACGCTCGCCTGCGGCAAGCGTGACGGTGCCTGGTACAAGTGGGTGCTCGGCCCGGCGCAGGTCAACGGCCAGGACGTGAAGGACGCCAAGGGCATCATCGACCAGCAGCGCGGCATCTGGATCGTCACGATGCAGTTCACCGACCGGGGCGCCGACAAGTTCGCCAAGATCACCGGTGAGCTCGCGGCCAAGCAGGCCCCGCAGAACCAGTTCGCCATCGTGCTCGACGGCGAGGTCATCTCCGACCCCAACGTCCGCGAGGCGCTGACCGGCGGCAACGCCGAGATCTCCGGCGGCTTCACCCAGCAGTCCGCGATGGACCTGGGTAACATGCTCTCGTACGGCGCCCTGCCGCTGTCCTTCCAGGAGGACAGCGTCACCACCGTCTCCGCCGCGCTCGGCGGCGAGCAGCTGAAGGCCGGCCTCATCGCCGGCGCCATCGGCCTCGCCCTCGTCGTGATCTACCTGCTGGCGTACTACCGGGGCCTGGCGTTCGTCGCCATCATCAGCCTCATCGTCTCCGGCATCCTCACCTACACGATCATGGCGCTGCTCGGCAAGGGCATCGGCTTCGCACTGAACCTGCCGGCCGTCTGTGGCGCGATCGTCGCGATCGGCATCACCGCGGACTCGTTCATCGTGTACTTCGAACGCATCCGGGACGAGATCCGCGAGGGCCGCACCCTGCGTCCGGCCGTCGAGCGCGCCTGGCCCCGTGCCCGTCGCACCATCCTGGTCTCCGACTTCGTGTCGTTCCTGGCCGCCGCGGTCCTGTTCATCGTCACCGTCGGCAAGGTGCAGGGCTTCGCCTTCACCCTGGGTCTGACGACCCTGCTCGACGTGGTCGTGGTGTTCCTCTTCACCAAGCCCGTCATGACGCTGCTGGCCCGTACGAACTTCTTCGCCAGCGGTCACCCGTGGTCCGGGCTGGACCCGAAGCGACTGGGCGCGAAGCCGCCGCTGCGACGCTCGCGTCGTACCGGCTCCGGCGCGGCCGCCGCGACCGTCTCCGTTCCCGTCGACGCAAAGGAGGCGTGAGAGATGTCGAAGCTCGGAGATCTCGGCGCCAAGCTGTACCGGGGTGAGGTCGGCTACGACTTCGTCGGCAAGCGCTTCGTCTGGTACGGCGTTTCCATCCTGATCACCATCACGGCGATCGTGGCCCTGGCCGTTCAGGGCCTCAACATGGGCATCGAGTTCAAGGGTGGTGCCGTCTTCACCACCCCGAAGACCTCCATCTCTGAGGTCCACGCCCGCGAGGAAGCGGAGACGGCCTCCGGTCACGACGCGGTCGTCCAGAAGCTCGGCACCGGTGCGCTGCGCATCCAGATCTCGGATCTGAACACCAATGCCGCGGCCGACGTGAAGGCCAAGCTCGCGGCCAACTTCAAGATGGACCCGGCCCAGATCAACGCGGACCTGGTCGGCCCCAGCTGGGGCGAGCAGATCGCCAACAAGGCCTGGACCGGCCTCGGCGTGTTCATGGTCCTCGTGGTGATCTACCTGGCCATCGCCTTCGAGTGGCGGATGGCGGTCGCGGCGCTGATCGCGCTGATCCACGACCTCACGATCACCGTCGGCGTGTACGCGCTGGTCGGCTTCGAGGTCACCCCGGGTACGGTCATCGGTCTGCTGACCATCCTCGGTTACTCCCTCTACGACACCGTCGTCGTCTTCGACGGTCTCAAGGAGGGCTCGAAGGACATCACCAAGCAGACCCGCTGGACGTACAGCGAGATCGCCAACCGCAGCATCAACGGCACCCTGGTCCGCTCGATCAACACCACCGTCGTGGCACTGCTCCCCGTCGGTGCGCTGCTCTTCATCGGCGGCGGCTTCCTGGGCGCCGGCATGCTGAACGACATCTCGCTGTCCCTGTTCGTCGGCCTCGCGGCCGGCGCCTACTCGTCGATCTTCATCGCGACCCCGCTGGTCGTGGACCTGAAGGAGCGCGAGCCGGCGATGAAGGCCCTGAAGAAGCGGGTGCTCGCGAAGCGGGCGTCGGCCGAGGCCAGGGGCGAGTCGCCCGAGGGCGCCGGGACCGAGGACGCGCCGGAGGTAGTGGCGCAGGGCCGTTCGGGGCGGCGCCGGTGACCGCGGAGCTGCCTTCGGGCGTACGGGACCTGCTGCTCAGCCGGATCACGGACGTCGAGGACTACCCGAAGCCGGGCGTGATGTTCAAGGACATCACCCCGCTGCTGGCCGACCCGAAGGCGTTCGGCGCCCTCACGGACGCGCTGGTGGCCCTGGCCGGGCAGTACGGGGCGACGAAGATCGTCGGGCTGGAGGCGCGGGGATTCATCCTGGCGGCTCCCGTGGCCGTCCAGGCGGGCATCGGCTTCGTGCCGGTCCGCAAGGCCGGGAAGCTGCCCGGGGCGACGCTCCTGCAGTCCTACGACCTTGAGTACGGGTCCGCCGAGATCGAGATCCACGCGGAGGCGCTGTGCGCCGACGACCGGGTCATGGTCATCGACGACGTGCTGGCCACCGGCGGTACCGCCGCGGCCTCGCTGGAGCTGATCCGGCGGGCCGGGGCGCAGGTCGCCGGGGTCGCGGTCCTGATGGAGCTCTCGTTCCTGCCGGGGCGCGAGCGGCTGCTGCCGGCGCTGGGCGATGCTCCGCTGGACGCGCTGATCGTGGTCTGACCCTGCTTTCCCCGAAGCGGGCGTGCACCGGGATTCCCGGAGCGCGCCCGCTTCGGCGTGTGCGGGCCGCTGGGCGGGAGTCCGCCCGGTCCTCGAACGCCGGACGGGCCGGATGCCGCCGGGCGCGGCAGGAGTCGGGGCGGACTCGGCGAACGGGGTGGCGCAACCCTCGCTACGATGGGTTGTCCGGACCGGACACGGGTACCGGATCCTCCCCCACACCGCGTGCGGGGGGACCCCCTGAGGAGCGCTCTTGCCAGACGAGGTCCAGCCAATCTCCGCCGCGCAGCCCGACCCGGAGGCCGAGCAGCCGGCCGCGGCGGCCGCCGCCACGCCCACGCCGGCTCCGCCGGCCCCGCCGGTCAAGCCCGCGTCAGCGAAGTCGGCCGGGTCCTCCAATCGGGTGCGCGCCCGGCTGGCCCGCCTCGGCGTGCAGCGCTCCAACCCGTACAACCCGGTCCTGGAGCCGCTGCTCCGCATAGTCCGCAGCAACGACCCGAAGATCGAGACGGCCACGCTGCGGCAGATCGAGCAGGCCTACCAGGTCGCCGAGCGCTGGCACCGCGGCCAGAAGCGCAAGAGCGGCGACCCGTACATCACCCACCCGCTCGCGGTGACCACGATCCTCGCCGAGCTGGGCATGGACCCGGCCACGCTGATGGCGGGGCTCCTCCACGACACCGTGGAGGACACCGAGTACGGGCTGGAGGACCTGCGGCGCGACTTCGGCGACGCGGTGACCCTGCTCGTCGACGGGGTCACCAAGCTCGACCGGGTCAAGTTCGGCGAGGCCGCCCAGGCCGAGACCGTCCGCAAGATGGTCGTGGCCATGGCCAAGGACCCCCGGGTCCTCGTGATCAAGCTCGCCGACCGGCTGCACAACATGCGCACCATGCGCTACCTCAAGCGGGAGAAGCAGGAGAAGAAGGCCCGCGAGACCCTTGAGATCTACGCCCCGCTGGCGCACCGGCTGGGCATGAACACCATCAAGTGGGAGCTGGAGGACCTCGCCTTCGCGATCCTCTACCCCAAGATGTACGACGAGATCGTGCGGCTGGTGGCCGAAAGGGCACCCAAGCGCGACGAGTACCTCACGGTCGTCACCGACGAGGTGATGGCCGACCTGCGCGCAGCCCGCATCAAGGCCACCGTCACCGGGCGCCCCAAGCACTACTACAGCGTCTACCAGAAGATGATCGTGCGCGGCCGCGACTTCGCCGAGATCTACGACCTGGTCGGCATCCGGGTCCTCGTCGACACCGTCCGGGACTGCTACGCCGCCCTCGGCACCGTGCACGCGCGATGGAACCCGGTCCCCGGCCGGTTCAAGGACTACATCGCGATGCCGAAGTTCAACATGTACCAGTCGCTCCACACGACGGTCATCGGACCCAGCGGCAAGCCCGTCGAGCTCCAGATCCGCACCTTCGACATGCACCGCCGCGCCGAGTACGGCATCGCCGCGCACTGGAAGTACAAGCAGCAGACCGTCGCCGGCACCTCGAAGGTGCGCACCGACGTGCCGCAGGCCGCCAAGGGCACCGCGGGCCACGACACCGTCAACGACATGGCGTGGCTGCGGCAGCTGCTGGACTGGCAGAAGGAGACCGAGGACCCGAGCGAGTTCCTCGACTCGCTGCGCTTCGACCTCTCGCGCAACGAGGTCTTCGTCTTCACGCCCAAGGGCGACGTCATCGCCCTGCCGGCCGGAGCCACCCCGGTGGACTTCTCGTACGCCGTCCACACCGAGGTCGGCCACCGGACCATAGGGGCCAGGGTCAACGGCCGCCTCGTCCCGCTGGAGTCCACGCTCGACAACGGCGACCTCGTCGAGGTCTTCACCTCCAAGGCCGAGGGCGCCGGCCCGTCCCGGGACTGGCTGGGCTTCGTCAAGTCCCCCCGGGCCCGCAACAAGATCCGCGCGTGGTTCTCCAAGGAGCGCCGCGACGAGGCCATCGAGCACGGCAAGGACGCCATCGCGCGGGCCATGCGCAAGCAGAACCTGCCGATCCAGCGCATCCTGACCGGGGACTCCCTCGTCACCCTCGCGCACGAGATGCGCTACCCCGACATCTCCTCGCTCTACGCGGCGATCGGCGAAGGCCACGTCACCGCGCAGAACGTCGTGCAGAAGCTGGTCCAGGCCCTGGGCGGCGAGGACGCGGCGAACGAGGACATCGAGGACACCATCCCGCCGGCCCGCGGCCGCAGCACGCGCCGCGGAAACGCCGACCCGGGCGTGGTGGTCAAGGGCGTCGAGGACGTGTGGGTCAAGCTGGCCCGCTGCTGCACCCCGGTGCCCGGCGACCCGATCGTCGGCTTCGTCACCCGCGGCAGCGGCGTGTCGGTCCACCGCGCCGACTGCGTCAACGTGGACTCCCTCTCCCAGGAGCCCGAGCGGATGCTGGAGGTCGAGTGGGCGCCCACCCAGTCCTCCGTCTTCCTGGTCGCCATCCAGGTCGAGGCGCTGGACCGGTCCCGGCTGCTCTCCGACGTCACCCGGGTGCTGTCGGACCAGCACGTGAACATCCTGTCGGCGGCCGTGCAGACCTCCCGCGACCGGGTGGCCACCTCCCGGTTCACCTTCGAGATGGGCGACCCCAAGCACCTGGGCCACGTCCTGAAGGCCGTACGGGGCGTCGAGGGCGTCTACGACGTCTACCGCGTGACCTCGGCCCGCAGGCCGTAGCGGCGCACGGAGCCGCGCACACGGCAGCGCACATGTGAGAGGGCCCCGGTACGCAGTGCGTACCGGGGCCCTCCCCTGTGCCGGGCGTCCGCGACGTCAGCCGCCGAACTCCTCGAGACCCTTCAGCGCCTGGTCCAGCAGGGCCTGACGGCCCTCCAGCTCACGGGACAGCTTGTCGGCCTTGGAGTTGTTGCCCTGCGCGCGCGCCGCGTCGATCTGGCCGCGCAGCTTGTCGACCGCCGCCTGCAGCTGACCCGTCAGACCGGCCGCACGCGCCCGCGCCTCCGGGTTCGTACGGCGCCACTCGCCCTCCTCGGCCTCCTGGATGGCCCGCTCCACGGTGTGCATCCGGCCCTCGACCTTGGGACGCGCGTCCCGCGGTACGTGGCCGATGGCCTCCCAGCGCTCGTTCAGCGAGCGGAAGGCCGCCCGGGCCGCCTTCAGGTCCGTGATCGGGACGAGCTTCTCGGCCTCGTCGGCCAGCTCCTCCTTCAGCTTCAGGTTCTCGACCTGCTCCGCGTCGCGCTCCGCGAAGACCTCGCTGCGCGCCGCGAAGAACACGTCCTGGGCGCCGCGGAAACGGTTCCACAGGTCGTCCTCGGACTCGCGCTGCGCGCGGCCCGCGGCCTTCCAGTTCTCCATCAGCTCGCGGTAACGCGCGGCCGTCGGACCCCAGTCGGTCGACTTCGACAGCGACTCGGCCTCCGCGACCAGCTTCTCCTTGACCTTGCGGGCGTCCTCGCGCTGCGCGTCGAGCGAGGCGAAGTGGGCCTTGCGGCGCTTGGAGAAGGCGGAGCGGGCGTGCGAGAAGCGGTGCCACAGCTCGTCGTCCGACTTGCGGTCGAGACGGGGCAGACCCTTCCAGATGTCCACCAGGGCCCGCAGCCGTTCGCCGGCGCTGCGCCACTGGTCGCTCTGCGCCAGCTCCTCGGCCTCGGCCACCAGCGCGTCCTTGGCCGTACGGGCCTCGTCCGTCTGCTTGGCCTTCTGGACCTTGCGCTCCTCGCGGCGCGAGTCCACGGTCGTCACCAGCTTGTCCAGCCGCACGCGCAGCGCGTCCAGGTCGCCGACGGCGTGGTGCTCGTCCACCTGCGTGCGCAGGTGCTCGATGGCCGTCTGGGCGTCCTTGGCGGCCAGATCGGTGGTCCGCACCCGTCGTTCGAGGAGGCCGATCTCGACCACCAGGCCCTCGTACTTGCGCTCGAAGTAGGCCAGGGCCTCCTCCGGGGTGCCGGCCTGCCACGAGCCGACGACCTTCTCGCCATCGGCAGTACGCACGTACACGGTGCCGGTCTCGTCGACTCGGCCCCACGGGTCGCTGCTCACAGCGCCTCCTCCACCTGATGCCTTGCGAGGGGTTCACCCCCTGGGCATCGTCCACAGTTTCCTGGGGCGGGCCGCGCCCGCCCTGCACAACGCCAACATAGGCGACCGCCGGGCCGGCTGTCCGCATCCAGCACGACGGAATATCGCCGTACCGCGGCGCCCTCGGGGAATTCGAGGAGACAGCGCGGGCCCGGGGAGCCCGGTCCCGGTCACTTCTGGGTGACGGTGCCCTTCTCGATCGTCACGGGGGTCTTGGGGGCCCCGTCCTGGCCGCCGTCGGCGACACCGGCCTTGGCGACCTCTTCGAGCACCTTCACACCGGCCGCGTCGATCTTGCCGAAGGGGGTGTACGAGGGCGCGAGCGGGCTGTCCTTGTAGACCAGGAAGAACTGGCTGCCGCCCGTGCCGGGCTGGCCGGTGTTGGCCATCGCCACCGTGCCCGCCGGGTAGACGACCTGACCGGTCGCGTTGGGCTTGCCCAGCGCGTCGAGGTTCTCGTCGGGGATGGTGTAGCCGGGGCCGCCCGTGCCGGTGCCCTGCGGGTCACCGCACTGCAGGACGAAGATCCCGCTCGTCGTCAGACGGTGGCACTTGGTGTTGTCGAAGAACTTCTTGTCGGCGAGCGACTTGAACGAGTTGACCGTCTGCGGGGTCTTCGCCGCGTCCATCTCGAACGTGACGTCGCCCGCGCTGGTCTTCAGGGCGAAGGTGTACTTCGCCTTGGCGTCGATCGCCATCGCCGGGGAGGGGGACTGCTGCGGGGTGGGCGGGGCCGAGGGCGAGGCCGAGGGGTTCGCGGCCGGATCGGCCGCCTCGTCCTTCTTGTCCTTGTCGAACACACCGCCGGCCACGAGGCCGACCAGCGCCGCCACGACCACGGCCACCGCCGCACCGATCACGGCCAGCCGCTTGCGCGACTTCTGCCGCGCTTCGGCACGCCGCTTCTGCTGGCGTTCGTACTTCTCCCTGGCGAGCTGGCGCCGCCGCTGATCGCTCGTGACCACCGGGTCGTCTCCTTGTGCGTGTCTGGTACCACTGTCCGGGCTGGGTTAGGCCGTACCGTATATGGGTTCGCTGTGTAATGAGCGGCGCCGGTAGGCTCTGAACAGCAGCATTCCGATCTGCAAGCCTCCCGCCGGACGACGATTGAGGACGAACGTGCTGATTGCCGGATTCCCCGCCGGGGCCTGGGGGACCAACTGCTACGTGGTCGCCCCCGCCGCCGGTGAGGAGTGCGTCATCATCGACCCGGGCCACCAGGCCACCCAGGGTGTCGAAGAGACGCTGAAGAAGCATCGGCTCAAGCCCGTCGCGGTCGTCCTCACCCATGGCCACATCGATCATGTGGCCTCGGTGGTCCCGGTGTGCGGAGCACACGACGTACCGGCCTGGATCCACCCCGAGGACCGCTTCATGATGAGCGACCCGGAGAAGGCCCTCGGCCGTTCCCTCGGCGCCCAGCTCATGGGCGAGCTCACGGTGGGGGAGCCCTCCGACGTCAAGGAACTGACCGACGGCGCGAAGCTCGCCCTGGCCGGCATGGAGCTCACCGTGTCGCACGCCCCCGGCCATACCAGGGGGTCGGTGACCTTCGGGACGCCCGCGGCGGCGGACATCCCGCCGCTCCTGTTCTCGGGCGACCTGCTCTTCGCCGGCTCCATCGGGCGTACCGACTTCCCCGGCGGCAGCCACGCCGACATGCTCGCATCGCTGGCCCGCGTGTGCCTGCCGCTCGACGACGCGACCGTGGTGCTGCCCGGACACAACGAGCACACGACCATTGGCCGTGAGCGAGCCACCAACCCGTACCTGCGGCAGGTGGCCGCCGGCCTGGGAGACGGTTTCACGTCTCCACGACGAGGAATGTGACGAGAGTTTCGTGAGTACTTTTCAGGCCCCCAAGGGCACGTACGACCTGCTGCCGCCCCGCTCGGCCACCTTCCTGGCGGTGCGCGAGGCGATCTCCGCGCCCCTGAGGAACTCCGGCTACGGATACGTGGAGACCCCCGGCTTCGAGAACGTCGAACTGTTCTCGCGCGGCGTCGGCGAGTCCACCGACATCGTCAGCAAGGAGATGTACACCCTCACCACGAAGGGCGGCGACCAGCTCGCCCTGCGTCCCGAGGGCACCGCCTCCGTGCTCCGCGCCGCCCTGCAGGGCAACCTGCACAAGCTCGGCGGGCTGCCCGTCAAGCTCTGGTACTCCGGCTCGTACTACCGCTACGAGCGGGCCCAGGCGGGCCGCTACCGCCACTTCTCCCAGGTCGGCGCCGAGGCCATCGGAGCCGAGGACCCGGCACTGGACGCCGAGCTGATCATCCTGGCCGATCAGGCGTACCGCTCGCTGGGCCTGCGCAACTTCCGCATCCTGCTGAACTCGCTCGGCGACAAGGAGTGCCGCCCGGTGTACCGGGAGGCCCTCCAGGCCTTCCTGCGCGGGCTCGACCTCGACGCGGAGACCGTGCGCCGGGCCGAGATCAACCCGCTGCGCGTGCTCGACGACAAGCGGGCCGACGTGCAGAAGCAGCTCGTCGGCGCCCCGATGCTGCGCGACTACCTCTGCGACGCCTGCAAGGAGTACCACGAGGAGGTGCGGGCGCTGGTCACGGCGGCCGGGGTCGCCTTCGAGGACGACGAGAAGCTGGTGCGCGGGCTCGACTACTACACCCGCACCACCTTCGAGTTCGTCCACGACGGTCTGGGCTCCCAGTCCGCGGTGGGCGGCGGCGGCCGCTACGACGGCCTCTCCGAGATGATCGGCGGACCGGCGCTGCCGTCGGTGGGCTGGGCGCTGGGCGTGGACCGTACGGTGCTGGCGCTCGAAGCGGAGGGCGTCGAACTGGACATCCCGTCCGCGACCTCCGTCTTCGCGGTGGCGCTCGGCGCGGCGAAGCCGGTGCTGTTCGGTCTGGTGACCGAGCTGCGCCGGGCCGGTGTCGCGGCGGACATCTCCTACGGGGGCAAGGGCCTCAAGGGTGCGATGAAGGACGCGAACCGCAGCGGGGCCCGCTTCGCGGTGGTCGCGGGGGACCGCGACCTCGAAGAGGGCGTGGTCCAGCTGAAGGACATGCAGTCCGGGGAGCAGACGCCGGTGGCCGTCGCCGACGTGGTGGCTACGGTTCGGGCACGCCTGGCCTGACGCTCGCCGCCTGCTGGGGCGGGGCCGGGGGAGCCGCTGCGCGGAGCCTTGCCCCGCCCCGCCCTTTCGCCGTTTCCCGGGGCTCCGCCCCAGACTCCGCGCCTCAAACGCCGGCGAGGCTGGATTTGCCGGCTCCGCCGGGCACATACAACCCGCGCGGCGTTTGAGCGCACCGGGCGCGCAGCGCCCGGGATCGGGGTGGGGGCGGAGCCGCGAGAAACGGCGGAAGGGCGGGGCGGGGCAAGGCTCCGCGCAGCGGAAGCGGTCAGAGCAGGCCGTGGCGCATGGCTGTCGTCACCGCCGCCGTGCGGTCCGTGACCTCCAGCTTTCCGAAGATGCGCAGCATGTGCGTCTTGACCGTGGACTCCGCCACGAACAGGCGGCGGCCGATGTCCGCATTGGTCGCGCCCTCGGCGACCAGCCGGAGCACCGCCACCTCCCTCTCCGAGAGCCGCGGCAGCGACGGCCGGGCGCGGAGCCGGTCGACCAGGCGGCCCGCCACCGTCGGGGCGAGGACCGTCTCGCCGCGCACGGCCGCCCGGATCGCGGCCGCCAGTTCCGCCCTCGCCATGTCCTTCAGCAGGTAGCCCGCCGCCCCCGCCTCCACGGCCCGCAGGATGTCCCGGTCCTCCTCGTACGTGGTCAGCACCACCACCCGTACCGGCAGCCGGGCCGCCGTGATGCGGGCGATCGATTCGACTCCGTCGCCGCCGGGCATCCGCAGGTCCATCAGGATCAGGTCCAGGCCGCCTCCGGGGACCAGCCGCGCGGCCAGGGCCTCCGCCTGCGGACCGTTCGAGGCCTCCGCGACGACCTCCAGGTCAGGTTCGGCGCTGAGCATGCCGCGCAGACCCTCCCGTACCACCGGGTGGTCGTCGGCCAGCAGGATGCGGATCATGGCGTACGGCTCCTCAGCGGATCGGGAGGGTGACGGTGACGGTCGTGCCGGCCGAGGCGGCGCTGTCGACGGCCGCCGCACCGCCCACTTCCGCCGCGCGGGCGAACAGCCCCCGCAGGCCGTAGCCCGGTGCGGGGGCCGCCGGGTCGAAGCCCCGGCCGGTGTCCCGGACCGTGAGGACCAGCTCGGAGCCGCCGTAGGCGAGGGACACCGCGCAACGGGCCCGCGGTCCGGCGTGCTTGGCCGCGTTGGACAGGGACTCCTGGCAGGACCGCAGCGCCACCACCTCCACGGCCGCCGCCAGCGGCCGGACCTCCCCGGTCACCGTGACGGCCGCCGGCGGATCCTGCCGGGCCGCGAGTCTGCGCACCGCGTCGGGCAGCGAACCGCCGTCGAGATCCGCGGGCGCGCCGCCCGCCACCAGGGCGCGGGCCTCGGCCAGGTTCTGCCGGGCGGTGGTCTCCATCAGCTCCAGGTGGTGGCGGGCCCGCTCCGGATCGGTGTCCAGCTCCGACTGCACGGCCTGTACGAGCATCAGCAGACTGGTGAAGCCCTGGGCGAGGGTGTCGTGGATCTCGCGGGACATGCGTTCCCTTTCCGCGTGGGCGCCGCGTTCGGCGGAGAGCCGGGCCACCTCCTCCCGGCTGGCGTCGAGTTCCGCGATGAGGGAGGCCCGGTCCTGGCTCTGCTCGATGATCCGGACCGTCCAGGCACCGAAGAAGGCGGAGAAGGCGAAGGTGACGAGCGCGCTGATCGCGCTCACGAAGACGTGGATCCCCTCCGGCCGCCACAACAGCGCCCAGCCGGCCACCGGCAGCAGCGACACCAGGGCCACCGCACCGATCGCGCGCCGCAGGGGCAGCAGCATGAAGCACTGCGGGGCGAGGGCGAAGGTGATCAGCCGGGTTTCGCCGGCCAGGGAGGCCGCGGGCAGGAAGAGGGCCAGGGCCACGCCCAGGTAGCGGGCGGACGAGCGCGGTTCGGCGCCGGGCTCCCGCACGAGCAGCGGGCGTCCGGCGCGCAGGAACCAGGGGACGAGGAGGGCGAGCAGGCCCACCGCGAGGATCCGGTACGGCAGCGCCGGGAAGTCCGCACCGAGGACGAAGACCGCGGTCGCGGCCCACACCACCGCGAAGTAGAGGATCCACGGCCCGAACGCGCGGTCCCACACGTGGGATTCGCGCGCTCCGGCCGCCCTGCCAAAACCCGCCCTGCCAAAACCCGCCCTGCCAAAACCCGCCCGGGCGAAGCCCGCCCCGGCGAAGCCGCTCAGCCGTCGCGGCGGTTCTTCCACTTGAAGGTCAGCAGGCACAGCACCAGTCCTCCGACGACCCAGGCCCCCAGGACCAGGGCGACCCGCCCATACTCCCAGCCGCCGGTCTGTTCGAGAACGGCCGCGGACTCGGGCAGGAACACCCCGCGCAGCCCCTGGCACATCCACTTGAGGGGGAACAGCGCGCCGATGTTCAGCAGCCAGTCGGGGATCTGGTTGACCGGGATGTAGACGCCGGAGACGAACTGGAGGACCAGGAAGGGCAGGACGACCACCGAGCTCGCGCTCTTGCCGGACTTCGGCAGACTGCTGATCGCGATGCCGAGCAGGGCGCAGCCCGCCAGTCCGAGGACGAAGATCCAGCCGAAGGTGAGCCACTTCCCGGTGGTGGTGGGGAGGTCGAGCCCGAACAGGGTCGAGCCGACGAGCAGCAGGATCGCGGTCTCGGCGAGCCCGGTGGCGAGCACCATCCAGACCTTGCCGAGGAAGTACGCGGCCGGGGGCATCGGGGTCCCGCGCAGCCGGCGCAGCACCTTCTCGTCGCGTTCGACGGCGATGGAGATGCCGAGGGACTGGAAGCTGGTGGACATGATTCCGGCGGCGACCATGCCGGCCGCGTAGAGCTGGGAGGCGGTGATCCCGGTTCCCTCGACCGTGTCGCTGAAGATCGAGGCGAAGAGGGCGAGGAAGACGATGGGGAAGGCGAAGGTGAAGATCACGGCGTCGCGCTGGCGGACGAACTGCTTGATCTCCAGGGCCCCGCGGGACAGGCCCAGGGCCCAGGCGCCGGGCAGGGCGGGGGCCGGCCCGGTGACGGCCTGCTGGGTGACGTCGGTGCTCATCGGGATTCCTCCGGCTGCTGAACGGCGCTCTGGGCGGTCAGGTCGCGCTGGGCGGTCGGGTCGCTCGCGCCGCTCTGGACGGTCCCGTCGCCCGCGCCGCTCTGGGCGGGCAGGGACGCCTGGTCGAGCTGCCCCGTGAGGCGCAGGTACACGTCCTCCAGGGTGGGGCGGGAGATCTTCAGCCCCGGGATCTCGCCGTCGAAGCGGGCCATCAGTTCCGCGACGCTGCGGGTGGGGGTCTCGGTGGCGATGCTGCGCGCGGTGCCGTCCGGGTCGGTCCACTCGACGGTGGCGCCGGAGCCGAAGCGGGTGCGGAGCTCGGCCGGCACCCCCTCGGCGACCACCCGGCCGCGGGCGATCACCGCGAGGCGGTCGGCGAGGGCCTCGGCCTCCTCCAGGTAGTGCGTGGTGAGCAGAACGGTGGTGCCGCCGTCGGCGAGCTGCCGGATCAGCTCCCAGAACTGACGCCGGGCCGCCGGGTCGAAGCCGGTGGTCGGCTCGTCCAGGAGCAGCAGCTCCGGGTCGCCGATCACGCCGAGCGCCACGTCCAGGCGGCGCCGCTGGCCGCCGGACAGGCCCTTCACCCGTTCGTCGCGCTTGTGCTCCAGGCCCACGAGGGCGATGACCTCGGCCGGGTCCCGCGGGGCCGGGTAGTAGCGGGCGAAGTGCCCGACCGTCTCCCGCACCGTGAGTTCGGCGGGCGCCGACTCGTCCTGCCAGACGATCCCGACGCGCGAGCGCCAGGCCCGCCCGGCCCGCGCGGGGTCCGCGCCCAGGACGGAGACCTCGCCGCCGTCCCGGGCGCGGTGGCCCTGCAGGATCTCCACCGTGGTGCTCTTGCCGGCGCCGTTGGGCCCCAGGAGGCCGAAGACCTCGCCCCGCCGGATCGTCAGGTCCAGTCCGTCCACCGCGGTGACTTCGCCGTACTGCTTGCGGAGCCCCCGTACTTCCACCGCGTTCTGTGTCATGGCTCCCATGGTGGGGCGGAAGCGCGGCCACCGGTCCCCCCGTGCGTACCTCCCGCTGTCCGTCGATCGGTGGACAGAGCGGTCGGGTACGGCACAATGGCCGGTGCTTGGTGACCTTGCAGATGTGGAGCGGGCCGGATGACGACACGAGGGACCGAAACGGACACCGCCGGGACGCGGACGGCCGTCGGCGGCAGCCGGGCGCTGGCCCTGCTGCTGGTGATCACGGGAGCCGCGGGGCTGCTCGCCGCCTGGGTCATCACGATCGACAAGTTCAAGCTGCTGGAGGACCCGGACTTCGTCCCGGGCTGCAGTCTCAACCCGATCGTCTCCTGCGGCAACATCATGAAGAGCGACCAGGCGGCCGTGTTCGGCTTCCCGAACCCGATGCTGGGGCTGGTCGCCTACGGCATGGTCGTCTGCGTCGGCATGAGCCTGCTCGCCCGGGCGCGCTTCCCGCGCTGGTACTGGCTCACCCTGAACGCCGGGATGCTCTTCGGCATCGGCTTCTGCACCTGGCTGATGTACCAGTCGCTGTACAACATCAATTCCCTGTGCCTGTGGTGCTGCCTGGCCTGGGTCGCCACCATCGTCATGTTCTGGTACGTGACCTCGCACAACGTCCGCAACCGGCTGCTGCCCGCCCCTGGCTGGCTGCGGGCCTTCTTCGACGAGTTCACCTGGGTGCTGCCCGTCCTGCACATCGGGATCATCGGCATGCTGATCCTGACCCGCTGGTGGGACTTCTGGACCTCCTGAGCCCGGGAGGCACCGTGAGCGGACCGGGAGGGAGTGTCGGTGGCCTCGCATAGGCTTCCGGTGTGGAACCAGACCTCTTCACCGCAGCCGCCGAAGACCGCCAGGCGAAGGACCCCTCCAGTTCTCCGCTCGCCGTCCGGATGCGGCCGCGCACCCTGGACGAGGTCGTCGGTCAGCAGCACCTGCTGAAGCCCGGCTCCCCGCTGCGGCGGCTCGTCGGGGACGGGGCGGGCGGTCCCGCCGGCGCCTCCTCGGTGATCCTCTGGGGCCCGCCCGGCATCGGGAAGACCACCCTGGCGTACGTGGTGAGCCAGGCGACGAAGAAGCGGTTCGTGGAGCTGTCCGCGATCACCGCCGGCGTGAAGGAAGTACGGGCCGTCATCGAGGGCGCCAAGCGGGCGGCCGGCGGATACGGCAAGGACACCGTCCTCTTCCTCGACGAGATCCACCGCTTCAGCAAGGCGCAGCAGGACTCGCTGCTGCCCGCCGTGGAGAACCGCTGGGTCACGCTGATCGCCGCGACCACGGAGAACCCGTACTTCTCGATCATCTCCCCGCTGCTGTCGCGCTCGCTGCTGCTGACGCTGGAACCGCTGACCGACGAGGACCTGAGCGCCCTGATGCACCGGGCGCTGACCGAGGAGCGCGGCCTCGGCGGCGCGGTCACCCTGCCGGCGGACGCGGAGGCGCACCTGCTGCGGATCGCCGGCGGCGACGCGCGGCGCGCGCTGACGGCCCTGGAGGCGGGGGCCGGCTCGGCGATCGCCAAGGGCGAGGCGGAGATCAGCCTCCAGACGGTGGAGGAGGCCGTCGACCGGGCCGCGGTGAAGTACGACCGGGACGGCGACCAGCACTACGACGTGGCGAGTGCGCTGATCAAGTCGATCCGGGGCTCGGACGTGGACGCGGCGCTGCACTATCTGGCCCGGATGATCGAAGCGGGGGAGGACCCCCGGTTCATCGCGCGCCGGCTGATGATCTCCGCGAGCGAGGACATCGGGCTGGCCGACCCGACGGCCCTGCCGCTCGCGGTGGCGGCCGCCCAGGCGGTGGCGATGATCGGCTTCCCGGAGGCCTCGCTCACGCTGTCGCACGTGACGATCGCGCTGGCGCTGGCCCCCAAGTCGAACACCGCGACGACAGCGATCGGCGCGGCCCTGGCCGATGTCCGGGCTGGGCTGGCGGGCACGGTCCCGGCGCACCTGAGGGACGGGCACTACAAGGGGGCGGCGAAGCTGGGGCACGCCGTGGGGTACGTGTACCCGCACGACGTGCCCGGCGCGATCGCCGCGCAGCAGTACGCGCCGGACGCCGTGCACGGCAAGCGGTACTACGAACCGACCCGGTACGGGGCCGAGGCCCGCTACGCGGACGTGGTGGAGAAGGTCCGCGAGCGGCTGCGGGGCGCCGGGTCGTAACCGGTGGCCCCGGGCCGCGGCCTCGTGTCGCGGGTGCCGGGCATCGGGGCCGGGCCTAGGCTCCGGAGCATGGGTCGTCCCGCTCCGTTCATCGCCGCCGCGGCCGTGCTGCTGCTCAGCGGGTGTCACCACGCAGACGCCGAAAGGGCGCAGGCCAGCGCCGCCGCGCTCGTCGCCGAGGTCCCCCTCGCGAGCGCCGGGTTCCCGCCCGCCGCGGCCACCGCGAAGACCCAGCTGGGGAAGCTCACGGTCGAGTGGGGCAAGAACTGGGAGACGTACAAGCGCGAGAACTTCGGCAGGTACTGGTCCGACGAGACCGACGGCGTCGGCGGCCGCAACGGGTGCGACACCCGCGACGACGTCCTGCGCCGGGACCTGCGGGAGCTGCGCGAGGGCGACAGGAACCCCTGCGTCGTGCTCTCCGGGGTGCTGAAGGATCCGTACACGGGAAAGGAACTCCCCTACTCCTACCGCCGCGCCTCGCAGATCCAGACCGACCACGTCGTCGCCCTCGGCGCCGCCTGGCGCGGGGGCGCGTACGCCTGGACCCCGCAGCGGCGCCTGGAGTACGCCAACGACCTGGACGTGCTGCTGGCCGTGGACAAGCAGACGAACTACGACAAGAGCAGCAAGACCGCGGACAAGTGGAAGCCGCCCCAGAAGGGCTACTGGTGCGAGTACGCGCGGCGGTACACCGGGATCAAGGCGAAGTACGGGCTCTCCGTGACCCCGCCGGAGAAGCAGGCGCTGCAGGAGATGCTCGGCACCTGCCCGTAGCGGTTCAGCCGGCGAACAGCGTGCTCATCGCCCGGCGCAGGCCGCAGACGTCGGTCACCGGCTCCGGGAAGTCGAACCGGGCGTCGAAGGCGGTGGCTCCGCGGAGGAAGCGCACGCGCAGGCCCAGCCGGTCCAGCGCGAGGGGGACCGCCGTCAGGTCCGCGGCCTCCCGGGTGCCCAGCAGGCCGCACAGGTCACCCATCCGGTCGCCGTGCGAGGAGGCCAGGTGCTGGAGGAGCTCCGTCTCGTGGGCCACCATCGGGTCGGGCTCGGCCCCCGCCAGCAGGTCCGGGTCCACGTGCTCGGCGCCCCACAGGTCGTCCACCGAGATCTCGCCGACCTCCAGGCGCAGCAGCATCCACGCGGGCCGGCCGCCGGGCGCGGCGTCGAGGGACTCGGCCAGGCCGAGGAGCTCGCCGACCGGGTGCCGCTCCGCCAGCAGCGCCGCGCAGGCGGCCCGCTCCCCGGCTCCGCGCACCGGCGTGAGCCACCCGGCGAGCCAGGCGCGGCCTCGGATACGATGGGGCACGGACACCGGCGCCACATCCGTGATCTCGATCACGGCGGTGAGGTCGTCGTCTTGGGCGTGAGCGGCTGCCCTGGCAGCCGCGGATTCCCCTGATACCAGGAGAATCACGTCCCCGTCCGGGGTGACGGTCCGTGCGGCCGGCATCCCTGTCCCGAACTCCCCCTGGTCAAGAGCACCGGGGAGCGTGAGGGATACTGAGGCGTTGGACTCTACGAGGGTTCGTACGCGTTCGGCTCCGGTGAGCTGCCGAACGCCTTCCCTGGGACGCGGCTGACCTTGCCTATCGTCGCCGAAAGCAGATCCTGTTTCGTTTGGATCTGAACTTCGGTGCGCACTGGGCAGGGGGATCCCATGTGGTCGAGACATTACGTCCTCCTCGCTAAGGTAAGCCTCACCTAACTTACATGGAGGTAGGTTCCACGTGAACCAGAAGCGACCCAAGGTCAAGAAGTCGCGTGCCCTCGGCATTGCGCTGACCCCGAAGGCCGTCAAGTACTTCGAGGCCCGCCCCTACCCGCCGGGCGAGCACGGCCGTGGCCGCAAGCAGAACTCGGACTACAAGGTTCGTCTGCTGGAGAAGCAGCGTCTGCGCGCTCAGTACGACATCTCTGAGCGTCAGATGGCCCGCGCGTACGACCGCGCCAAGAAGGCCGAAGGCAAGACGGGCGAGGCGCTGGTCGTCGAGCTCGAGCGTCGCCTCGACGCCCTGGTCCTGCGTTCGGGCATCGCCCGCACCATCTACCAGGCTCGCCAGATGGTCGTTCACGGCCACATCGAGGTCAACGGCGACAAGGTCGACAAGCCGTCGTTCCGCGTCCGTCCGGACGACGTCATCACGGTGCGCGAGCGCAGCCGCGAGAAGGTTCCGTTCCAGGTCGCCCGTGAGGGTGGCTACGCAGGCGAGGGCGAAACCCCGCGTTACCTGCAGGTCAACCTGAAGGCCCTGGCCTTCCGCCTGGACCGCGACCCGAACCGCAAGGAAATCCCGGTCATCTGCGACGAGCAGCTCGTCGTCGAGTACTACGCCCGCTGATTTAGAGCCAGCGGACGTAGCCTCACAGGCTGGTCAGCCCGCCGGTTCCCCCTCGGGGGAGCCGGCGGGTTTCCTGCTTTTCACCCCCGGGCGCACCAGCGGCCGCTCCGCCCGCTCGCCCCGGTCCGCCGCGCCGCGCGGCCTCGGCAGCGGACCCGCCGGCACGGGCGCCGGCTCCGGTCCCCGCAGGGCCCGCGCCACCAGGGCGTCCAGCGGCAGGGTCCGGCCGTGCCGGGCGCACGACGCGTACCGCTCGGCGCCCAGCAGTTCACCCGCCCGCTCCTGGCACATCAGCCGCGGGGCGTTGAAGTACCCCGAGCCGAACAGCCGCATCCCCACCCCGTCCCACAGCGGCTCCGCCGCGCCCTGCAGGACCGCGGCCTCCGCCGGATGCCCCTCGGCCACCGTGACCAGCGCCAGCAGCTCCACCGCCAGCACCAGCCCGACCCGGTCGCGGAACGTGTGGTTGATGGCCACGCACTCGGCCAGCAGCCGCCGCGCCTCGGCCGTGCCCCCCGCGTCCAGCGCCGCGTAGGCGAGGACGTAGAGGGCGTACGCCTTGGTCCAGCGCTCCCCGCGCTCCTCGCAGATGTCCCGGACCTCCCGGCACAAGGTGAGCGCGCCCGCCAGGTCCCCCTGGAAGGCCAGCGCCATCGCCAGCTCCACCTGGCACATCAGCACGTTGCTGTTGAGCTCCCCGGCCTCCCGGTAGCGCTCCAGCGCCGAGCCCAGCAGCTCCCCGGCCCGCGCCATGTCGTCCGAGACCAGGGCCAGGCACCCCATCCGGTGCACGGCGTACGCCCCCGCCACCGGGTTCTCGCTGCGCACGGCCCCGTCCCGGCACTCGTACAGCGCGCTCATGGAGGCCACCGAGTCGCCCTGGAGGGCCGCGACGTACCCGAGCACCCACAGCGCCTTCAGCCGGGAGCTCTCGTACTCCGCCCCCGGCGGGCCGGTGCGTCCGAGGTCCCCCTCCAGGGTCCGGTCCAGCCAGTGCCGCCCCTCGGTGAGCCGGCCGCAGCCGGCCCAGAAGAACCACAGGGTGCCCGCCAGGTACTGGCCCAGGTGGGTCTCCTCCGGCTCGTCCAGGCAGCACTCCAGCGCGAGCCGCAGGTTCGCCAGCTCCGCCTCCACCAGCGCGGCCACCTCCTCCTGGCGCGGGCTGAACCAGTCCAGCTCGCACCAGGTCGCCAGGCCCATGTACCAGTCCCGGTGCCTTCGCCGCAGCCGCCGGGCGTCGCCCAGCGACTCCAGCCAGCCCGCCCCGTAGATCCGTACGCTCTCCAGCATCCGGTAACGGACCCCGGCCGCCGTCTCCTCCCGGACCAGCAGGGACTGCCCCAGCAGCTCCCCGACCAGGTCCAGCACCGAATCCACCGGCAGGTCCGGCCCCGCGCACACGTACTCCGCGGCGTCCAGGTCGAACTGCCCGGCGAACACCGAGAGCCGCGCCCACAGCAGCCGCTCCCCGGCCGTGCACAGCTCGTGGCTCCAGCCGATCGCCGTGCGCAGCGCCCGGTGCCGGGGCAGCGCGCCCCGCGAGCCGCCCGTCAGCAGGGCGAACCGGTCCTCCAGCCGGGACAGCACCTGCTCCGGCGACAGCGTGCGCAGCCGGCCCGCCGCCAGCTCCAGCGCCAGCGGCAGGCCGTCGAGGCGGGCGCACACCTCGGCCAGCACCGCCCGGGTGGACTCCGTCAGGGTGAAGGCCGGATCGGCCGCCGAGGTCCGCTCGATCAGCAGGGTCAGGGCCTCCTCGGGCCCCAGCGGGGCCAGCGGCCACGACAGCTCCCCGTCGAGGGTCAGCGGGCGCCGGCCGGCGGCGAGCACGCGCAGGCCGGGGGAGCGGCGCAGGAGGTCCCGTACCAGGTCGGCGGTCTCGTCGACCAGCTGCTCGAAACCGTCCAGGACCAGCAGCAGCCGCCGCTCGGCGAGGTGTTCGGCCAGGACCGTACGGGTCGGCCGGACGGTGTGGTCGGTCAGCCCGAGCGCCTCGGCGAGCGTCAGCTCCAGCAGCGCCGGATCCCGTACGGAGGCCAGCTCGGCCAGCCACACACCGTCGCAGTAGCGTTCCTGCGCCGGATCGCCCGGGCCGCCCGCCCCGGCGGCCGCCCTGGCCGCCGCCAGCACCAGGCGGGTCTTGCCCACACCGCCCGCACCCGTCACCGTGACCAGCCGCGAGGCGTCCAGCAGCCGCCCCAGCTCGGAAAGTTCCCCGCCCCGCCCGACAAAGCCGCTCAGGTCCGAGGGAAGGTTGCCCGGCGTCCTTGGAATGGGTCTTTGTCGCATGGGACACGGAGCGTACTGGTCCAGATGCGCTGCGTACAAGGCAGGCCCGTTCCGGACGCCCGGCCGGGGTGGCGCCCCGGAATTCCGGTACTGCGGCGGATCTCCGGCGCGATAGGGTCGGAGGACGACTTTTTCGCTTGGTGATCAATCTGTAGAGAGCGGTGTGAACGTGTCCGGTGGAGAGGTGGCCGGGATCCTCGTGGCCGTCTTCTGGGCCATCCTGGTCTCCTTCCTCGCCGTGGTACTGGTGAGGCTGGCCCAGGTGCTCAAGGCGACCACCAAACTGGTGGCCGACGTCACCGAACAGGCCGTCCCGCTGCTCGCGGACGCCTCCACCACCGTCCGCTCCGCCCGCACCCAGCTCGACCGGGTCGACGCCATCGCGAGCGACGTACAGGAAGTCACCTCCAACGCCTCCGCGCTGTCCGCCACCGTGGCCTCCACCTTCGGCGGCCCGCTCGTCAAGGTCGCGGCCTTCGGCTACGGCGTCCGCAAGGCGCTGGGCAAGGGCGGCGCGACCCCCGAGGCCACGCCGGGCAAGACCTCCCGACGGACCGTGATCGCCGGCCGTACGGTGCCGTCGGCCCGGCGCCGGAAGCAGAAGGGCTGAGATCTCCGATGTTCCGCCGAGCCTTCTGGTTCACCGCCGGCGCTGCCGCCGGCGTGTGGGCCACCACCAAGGTCAACCGGCAGCTGAAGAAGCTGACGCCGGAGAGCCTCGCCGCCCAGGCCGCCGACAAGGCGATCGGGGCCGGCCACCGCCTCAAGGACTTCGCCCTCGACGTCAAGTCCGGAATGTCGCAGCGCGAGGACGAGCTGAACGACGCACTGGGACTCCACCAGGATCCCGACCTGCCCGCCAACGTCACCGCCCTTCCCGGGCCGCGCCGGCTGCAGGCCATCGAGCACGACCAGACCAAGAACCGCTCTCACCACTTGAGCGGGCCGTACAACCGGAATGAGGACCACTGATGGAGTCGGCTGAAATCCGCCGCCGCTGGCTGAGCTTCTTCGAGGAGCGCGGTCACACCGTTGTCCCTTCGGCGTCGCTCATCGCGGACGACCCGACTCTGCTGCTGGTGCCCGCGGGCATGGTGCCGTTCAAGCCGTACTTCCTCGGCGAGGTCAAGCCGCCCGCGCCCACGCTCACCAGCGTGCAGAAGTGCGTCCGCACGCCGGACATCGAAGAGGTCGGCAAGACCACCCGCCACGGCACGTTCTTCCAGATGTGCGGCAACTTCTCCTTCGGCGACTACTTCAAGGAAGGCGCCATCAAGTACGCCTGGGAGCTGCTCACCAGCTCCGTGGCGGACGGTGGCTACGGCCTGGAGCCCGAGAAGCTCTGGATCACGGTCTACCTCGACGACGACGAGGCCGAGGCCATCTGGCGCGACGTCGTGGGCGTCCCGCAGGAGCGCATCCAGCGACTGGGCAAGAAGGACAACTTCTGGTCCATGGGCGTCCCGGGCCCCTGCGGTCCCTGCTCCGAGATCAACTACGACCGCGGCCCCGAGTTCGGCGTCGAGGGCGGCCCCGCCGTCAACGACGAGCGCTACGTGGAGATCTGGAACCTGGTCTTCATGCAGTACGAGCGCGGCGCCGGCGACGGGAAGGAAGACTTCCCGATCCTCGGAGACCTGCCGTCGAAGAACATCGACACCGGTCTCGGCCTCGAACGCCTCGCCATGATCCTGCAGGGCGTACAGAACATGTACGAGACCGACACCCTGCGCGTGGTCATGGACAAGGCCACCGAGCTGACCGGCGTGCAGTACGGCGCCGAAAAGGGCACGGACGTCTCGCTGCGCGTGGTCGCCGACCACATCCGCACCTCGACCATGCTCATCGGCGACGGCGTCACCCCCGGCAACGAGGGCCGCGGCTACGTGCTGCGCCGCATCATGCGCCGCGCGATTCGCAACATGCGCCTCATGGGCGCCACCGGGCCGGTCGTCCAGGACCTGGTCAACGTGGTCATCGAGACGATGGGGCAGCAGTACCCGGAGCTCGTGACCGACCGCAAGCGCATCGAGACCGTCGCGCTCGCCGAAGAGGCCGCCTTCCTCAAGGCCATCAAGGGCGGCACCAACATCCTCGACACCGCCGTCAGCGAGACCAAGGCCGCCGGCGGCACGGTCCTGGCCGGCGACAAGGCGTTCCTGCTCCACGACACCTGGGGCTTCCCGATCGACCTCACCCTGGAGATGGCCGCCGAGCAGGGCCTCGCCGTGGACGAGCCCGGCTTCCGCCGCCTGATGCAGGAGCAGCGCGACCGCGCCAAGGCCGACGCCAAGGCCAAGAAGACCGGCCACGCGGACATGTCCGCCTACCGGGAGATCGCCGACGGCTCCGGCGCCACCGAGTTCACCGGCTACGCCACCAACCAGGGCGAGTCCACCATCGTCGGCCTCCTGGTCAACGGCGTCTCCGCGCCCGCCGCCTCCGAGGGCGACGAGGTCGAGGTCGTCCTCGACCGCACCCCCTTCTACGCCGAGGGCGGCGGCCAGCTCGCCGACCAGGGCCGCATCAAGCTCGACTCGGGCGCCGTCATCGTCGTCCGCGACGTGCAGCAGCCGGTCCCCGGTGTCTCCGTGCACAAGGGTTCCGTCCAGGTCGGCGAGGTGACGGTGGGCGCCTCCGCGTACGCCGCCATCGACATCCAGCGCCGCCGGGCCATCGCCCGCGCCCACTCGGCCACGCACCTGACGCACCAGGCCCTGCGCGACGCCCTCGGCCCGACGGCCGCCCAGGCCGGTTCCGAGAACTCGCCCGGCCGCTTCCGCTTCGACTTCGGCTCGCCGAACGCGGTGCCCGGCTCGGTCCTCACCGACGTCGAGCAGAAGATCAACGACGTGCTCTCCCGCGAGCTCGACGTCACCGCCGAGATCATGAGCATCGACGAGGCGAAGAAGCAGGGCGCCATCGCCGAGTTCGGCGAGAAGTACGGCGAGCGCGTGCGCGTCGTGACCATCGGCGACTTCTCCAAGGAGCTGTGCGGCGGCACGCACGTCGGCAACACCGCCCAGCTGGGCCTGGTGAAGCTGCTCGGCGAGTCCTCCATCGGCTCCGGCGTGCGCCGTGTCGAGGCCCTCGTCGGCGTGGACGCGTACAACTTCCTCGCCAAGGAGCACACGGTCGTCGCCCAGCTCCAGGAGCTGGTCAAGGGCCGTCCGGAGGAGCTGCCGGAGAAGATCGCCTCCATGCTCGGCAAGCTGAAGGACGCCGAGAAGGAGATCGAGAAGTTCCGCGCGGAGAAGGTCCTCCAGGCCGCCGCCGGTCTCGCCCAGAACGCCCAGGACGTCAAGGGCGTCGCCCTCGTCGTGGGCACCGTGCCGGACGGCACCGGCGCCGACGACCTGCGCAGGCTGGTCCTCGACGTCCGCGGCCGGCTGCAGCAAATTACAGGAGCGGGCGACCGCCCGGCCGTCGTCGCCCTGTTCACCACGGCGAACGACCGCCCGCTGACCGTCATCGCCACCAACGAGGCGGCCCGCGAGCGCGGCCTCAAGGCCGGCGACCTGGTCCGTACGGCCGCCAAGACCCTCGGCGGTGGCGGCGGCGGCAAGCCGGACGTGGCCCAGGGCGGCGGCCAGAACCCGGCCGCCATCCCCGAGGCCATCGCCGCGGTCGAGCGCCTCGTCGTAGAGACGGCCTGACGATGACACTGCGCCGCGGCCGCCGTCTGGCCATCGATGTCGGTGACGCCCGGATCGGGGTCGCCTCGTGCGACCCCGACGGGGTGCTGGCCACACCGGTGGAAACCGTTCCGGGCCGGGACATCCCCTTCGCTCACCGGCGGCTGCGGCAGCTCGTCGCGGAGTACGAGCCCATCGAGGTGGTGGTCGGTCTGCCCCGCTCGCTCAGCGGGCGGGAAGGGCCGGCCGCGGCCAAGTGCCGCGCCTTCGCCACGGAACTCGCCAAGGGCATCAAGCCCGTGACGGTGCGTCTGGTGGACGAGCGGATGACCACGGTCACCGCCGCCCAGGGCCTGCGGGCCTCGGGGAAGAACGCCAAGAAGAGCCGGTCGGTCATCGACCAGGCGGCCGCGGTGGTGATCCTTCAGAACGCTCTGGAGACCGAACGGGTATCAGGTAATCCGCCCGGTGAGTGCGTCGAAGTGGTTGTCTGATCGCGATACGGTAACGTTCCGCGCGATGTGACGGCATTCGAACAGCCGTCGCCCATCAAAAGAGGCGGAACCGTGTGCCGCGTCAGACGGAGTCGCGGCCAACGCCCTGCGGCGCGCTAGGGGATCGATGACTGAGTATGGCCGGGGCCCTGGCCCCGAACCGTGGCACCCCGAGGACCCGCTGTACGGGGACCAGGGGTGGACCGGGCACGAGGCCCAGCAGGGTCAGATGCCCTACGTCGCAGGCCCGCAGCAGTACCAGCAGGAGCCTCAGTCCCAGCAGGGCTACTACCCGCAGCAGCAGGGCCAGCAGCAGGGCCAGTACCCCCAGGCCCAGCAGATGCCCTACCAGCAGCAGGAGCAGCAGCACTACCAGCAGCAGGGGCCGTATCCCCAGCACCCGCAGCAGCAGGAGTACGCGCAGCAGCACCAGCAGCAGCAGACGTACGGGGGCCAGAGCCAGGGCCAGGGCCAGGGCCAGGTCTGGGACACCGGGCAGGGCCAGTACGCCGCGGTCCCGCAGGCCGCCGACCCCTACGCGGGCGCCGATCCGTACGCGCAGCAGCAGTCGAGCGGCTACCCCGGCGAGGCCCCCGACACCTACGGCACCCCCGAGGCCTTCCCGCCGCCGCGGCCCCCGGGCATGCGGCACCTGCAGACCGAGGAGCCGTGGCAGGAGGAAGAGGACGCCGCGGCGGACTCCTTCCTCGCGGGCGGCGCTGCCGGCGGCGGCGGTGACGACGGCGACGACGGTGACGGTGACGACGGCGGGCGCGGCGGCCGCCGGTCGGGCCGCTCCGGTGGCAAACCGAAGAAGCGCAGCGGCATGGCCTGCCTCGTCGCGGCCGTGGTCGTCGTCGGCGTGCTCGGCGGTGGCGGCTACTACGGCTACCACTACATCAAGGAGAAGTTCGGCGCGGCCGAGGACTTCGCGGGCGAAGGCATCGACGAGACCGTCGACGTGGAGATCCCCAAGGGCGCGGGCCTGGGCCAGATGGGCCGCATCCTCAAGGAGGCGGGCGTGGTCGCGAGCGCCCAGGCCTTCGTGGACGCCGCGGGCCTCAACCCCAAGGGCCAGTCGATCCAGCCCGGTGTCTATCCGCTGAAGAAGAAGATGTCGGCCGCGGCCGCCGTCGCGGTCATGACCGACCCGTCCAAGCTGCACGTCCTCACCATCTCCGAGGGCATGCGCAACAGCACGGTCTACGACGCGATCGACAAGAAGCTCGAGAAGCCGGCCGGCACCACCAAGGACATCGCCTTCAAGCAGGCCAAGAACCTCGGCCTGCCGGCATGGGCGAACAACGACAAGAACATCATCGACCCCCTCGAGGGCTTCCTGTACCCGATGCGCTACGACCTGAGCAAGGACAGCACCCCCGAGTCCCTGCTCAAGCAGATGGTCAAGAACGCGACGGACAAGTACACCGAGCTCGGGGTCGAGGGCAAGGCCAAGGAACTGGGTCTCGAGAACCCGCTCCAGGTCATCACGGTCGCCAGCCTCGTCAACGCCGAGGGCAAGAACCACGACGACTTCCGGAAGATGTCGGAGGTGGTCTACAACCGCCTCAAGAAGACCAACGACGTCACCAACCGCAAGATCGAGTTCGACTCGACGTACAACTACGTCAAGAACCAGAGCGAGATCAACTTCAACCTCACGGAGGCCAAGGCCTTCGTCAACCCGTACAACACGCACAACGTCAAGGGGCTGCCGCCCGGCCCGATCGGGAACCCCGGTCTGGACGCGCTGACCGCTACGCTCAACCCGGACCACGGCGGCTGGATGTTCTTCGTGTCGGTCGACGGCAACAAGACGACCTTCACCAAGACCTACGACGAGCACCTCAAGCTCGTGGCCGAGTTCCAGGAACGGCAGAAGCAGAAGAACGGCGGGTAGCAGGACATGTCACGGATACGGGCCGCGGTGCTGGGTTCGCCCATCGAGCACTCCCTCTCACCGGTGCTGCACCGCGCCGCGTACCAGGAGCTCGGCCTCGGGGACCGGTCGTACGACCGGTTCGAGATCGACGAGGCCGCGCTCCCCGGTTTCATCGCAGGGCTCGGCCCCGAGTGGGCCGGGCTGTCGCTGACCATGCCGCTCAAGCGGGCGATCATCCCGCTGCTCGACGGGATCAGCGACACGGCCGCCACCGTGGAGACGGTCAACACCGTCGTCTTCACCGAGGACGGCCGCAGGACCGGGGACAACACCGACATCCCCGGCCTGCTCGCCGCACTGGGCGAGCAGGGCGTGCACAAGGTGGAGTCCGCCGCCGTCCTCGGCGCCGGCGCCACCGCCTCCTCGGCGCTCGCCGCGCTCGCCCGGATCTGCACCGGCGAGGTCACCGCGTACGTACGCTCCGAGGCCCGGGCCGCGGAGATGCGCGCGTGGGGCGAGCGGCTCGGCGTGGACGTCCGTACGGCCGACTGGTCGCGGGCCGCCGAGGCGCTCCACTCGCCGCTGGTCATCGCCACCACCCCGGCCGGCGCCACCGACGAGCTGGCCGCCTCCGTGCCCGCCGCCGCGGGCACCCTCTTCGACGTGCTCTACGATCCCTGGCCCACGGCCCTGGCCGCGGCCTGGACACGGCGCGGCGGCAAGCTCCTCGGCGGCCTCGACCTCCTGGTCCACCAGGCGGTCCTCCAGGTCGAGCTGATGACCGGCTGCCCCACCGCCCCGCTCGCGGCCATGCGCGCCGCGGGCGAGGCGGCACTGCGCGCCCGCCACTGAGCACCGCCGCAATCCCTGCCTGGATCCACGGGTCACCCCGGGCAGAGGTGCGCCGCCGTCCGACAGTTGGACCGGAGGGCGGTGCAGCGGCCCGGACATGGGAGGATCGGGTGTAGGCGGGTCCGGGCCGCGCACCCGATCGCGCCATCGATGAATCAGGCGCGAGCACGAGGAGCATCGTTGAGCAGGTTGCGTTGGCTGACGGCCGGGGAATCCCACGGCCCGGCTCTGGTAGCGACGCTGGAGGGGCTTCCCGCCGGCGTCCCGGTCACCACAGAGCTGGTGGCCGAACACCTGGCGCGGCGCCGGCTCGGCTACGGCCGCGGTGCCCGGATGAAGTTCGAGCAGGACGAGATCACCTTCCTCGGCGGTGTCCGCCACGGCCTGTCGCAGGGATCGCCGGTCGCCGTCATGATCGGCAACACCGAGTGGCCCAAGTGGGAGACCGTCATGTCGGCCGACCCGGTCGACCCCTCGCTGCTCAAGGAAACCGGCCGCAACGCGGCGCTGACCCGCCCGCGCCCCGGCCACGCCGACCTCGCGGGCATGCAGAAGTACGGCTTCTCCGAGGCGCGGCCGATCCTGGAGCGCGCCAGCGCCCGTGAGACCGCCGCCCGCGTGGCCCTCGGCGCCATCGCCCGGTCCTTCATCAAGGAGGTCGCCGGCATCGAGATCGTCTCCCACGTCGTGGAGCTGGCCGCCGCCAAGGCCCCGTACGGCGTCTACCCGACCCCCGCCGACGTCGAGAAGCTCGACGCCGACCCGGTGCGCTGCCTCGACGCCGACGCGTCGAAGCAGATGGTCGCGGAGATCGACCAGGCCCACAAGGACGGCGACACCCTCGGCGGCGTCGTCGAGGTCCTCGCCTACGGGGTGCCGGTCGGCCTCGGCTCGCACGTGCACTGGGACCGCCGCCTCGACGCGCGCCTCGCGGCCGCGCTCATGGGCATCCAGGCCATCAAGGGCGTCGAGGTCGGCGACGGCTTCGACCTCGCCCGCGTGCCCGGCTCCAAGGCCCACGACGAGATCGTCAACACCCCCGAGGGCATCAAGCGCACCTCCGGCCGCGCCGGCGGCACCGAGGGCGGTCTCACCACCGGCGAGCTGCTGCGCGTACGCGCCGCGATGAAGCCGATCGCGACCGTGCCGAAGGCGCTGGCCACCGTGGACGTCGCCACCGGCGAGGCCACTGTCGCGCACCACCAGCGCTCCGACGTCTGTGCCGTGCCCGCCGCGGGCATCGTCGCCGAGGCCATGGTCGCCCTGGTGCTGGCCGACGCCGTCGTGGAGAAGTTCGGCGGCGACTCCGTCCCCGAGACCCGCCGCAACGTGCGGTCCTACCTCGACAACCTGCAGATCCGGTGACGGGCACCAGCGCCACCGGACCCCTGGTGGTCCTCGTCGGCCCCATGGGGTCCGGCAAGTCCACCGTGGGCGCGCTGATCGCCCAGCGCCTCGGCGTCGCCTACCGGGACACCGACGCCGACATCGTCGCGGCCCAGGGCCGGGAGATCTCCGACATCTTCATCGACGCGGGCGAACCGTACTTCCGTGAGCTGGAGCGGGAGGCGGTCGCCGCCGCCGTCGCCGGGCACCAGGGCGTCCTCGCCCTCGGCGGCGGCGCCGTCCTCGACGAGAAGACGCGCGAACTGCTGTCCGGGCTGCCCGTCGCCTATCTCTCGATGGACGTCGAGGAAGCCGTCAAGCGCGTGGGCCTCGGCGCCGCGCGCCCGCTGCTCGCCGTCAACCCGCGCCGCCAGTGGCGCGAGCTGATGGAGGCGCGCAGCCCCCTGTACACCGAAGTCGCGCGCGTCGTGGTGGCCACGGACGCCCGCACCCCCGAAGAGGTCGCCCAGGCGGTCCTCGACGCTCTGGAGTTGAAGAACGCATGACAGACCAGGTGACGCGGATCAAGGTCGGCGCGAGCGCCGGGCACGACGCGTACGAGGTGCTGGTCGGCCGGCAGCTGCTCGGTGAGCTCGGCTCCCTGATCGGTACGAAGGCCCAGCGGGTCGCCGTCATCCACCCCGAGGCCCTCGCCTCGACCGGTGAGGCCCTGCGCGACGACCTCGCCGCCCAGGGGTACGAGGCCATCGCCATCCAGGTGCCGAACGCCGAGGAGGCCAAGACGGCCGAGGTGGCGGCGTACTGCTGGAAGGCGCTGGGCCAGTCCGGCTTCACCCGCAGCGACGCCGTCGTCGGCGTCGGCGGGGGATCCACCACCGACCTCGCGGGCTTCGTCGCGGCCTCCTGGCTGCGCGGGGTGCGCTGGATCGCCGTCCCGACCACCATCCTGGCGATGGTGGACGCGGCCGTCGGCGGCAAGACCGGCATCAACACCGCCGAGGGCAAGAACCTCGTCGGCGCCTTCCACCCGCCGGCCGGCGTGCTCTGCGACCTGGCGGCCCTGGACTCGCTGCCGGTCAACGACTACGTCAGCGGTCTCGCCGAGATCATCAAGGCCGGATTCATCTCCGACCCGGTGATCCTCGACCTGATCGAGGCGGACCCCGAGGCGGCGCGCACGCCCGCCGGCCCGCACACGGCCGAGCTGATCGTCCGCTCCATCCAGGTCAAGGCCGACGTGGTCTCCAGCGACCTCAAGGAGTCGGGCCTGCGGGAGATCCTCAACTACGGGCACACCCTCGCGCACGCCATCGAGAAGAACGAGCGCTACAAGTGGCGCCACGGCGCGGCCGTCTCGATCGGCATGGTCTTCGCCGCCGAACTCGGCCGGCTCGCGGGCCGGCTCGACGACGCGACGGCCGACCGGCACAAGGCCGTCCTCGCCTCGGTGGGCCTCCCGCTGACCTACCGCGGCGACCAGTGGCCCAAGCTGCTGGAGACCATGAAGCTCGACAAGAAGTCCCGCGGGGACCTGCTGCGCTTCATCGTCCTGGACGGGCTGGCCAAGCCGACCGTCCTGGAGGGTCCCGACCCGGCCGTTCTCGTGGCGGCCTTCGGCGAGGTCACGGCCTGAACCGGCCGCGGGCCGGTACTACGGGCGGCTGCGGGCCGGTGCGGGCGGGTGCGAACCGGCCCGAACCGGCCCGGCCGGGCCACCTCGCGACCGCTGCGTGACCCGGCGGGCCTCCGGGGTCATATAACGTTCTCGTATCAGTCGTGGTGGAACGAGACGGAGTGGCAGCGGATGCACCAAGGAGTGGGAGCAGGGGGCTGGGAGCCCCCGGGGAGTCGACACCCGGCGGCGCCCGCGCAGCCGCCGGCAGCGCCGGTCGCGGGCTGGCCCGCGCCCTCCACGCCTCCCGTCCCCTCCCCGCCGGCGGCGCCCCTGGGCGCCTCCGGTGCGCCGGACGGGTTCACCGGGCACGTCCCGCTGCCGCCCGCCGTTCCCGGCACCGGCGGCGCCACCCTCGCGGTGCTGCTGATCGGTCCCGCGGGGGCCGGCAAGACCACGGTGGCCCGCCACTGGGCCGGGACCCGGCCCGTCCCCACCGCGCACGTCAGCCTGGACGACGTCCGGGAATGGGTGTGCTCCGGCTTCGCCGACCCGCAGGCCGGCTGGAACGACCACTCCGAGGCCCAGTACCGCCTCGCCCGCCGCACCTGCGGCTTCGCCGCCCGGAACTTCCTGGCCAACGGGATCTCGTGCATCCTCGACGACGCCGTCTTCCCGGACCGGCCGGTGGTCGGCCTCGGCGGCTGGAAGCGCCACGTGGGACCCGCGCTGCTCCCGGTCGTCCTGCTGCCCGGCCTGGAGATCGTCCTGGAGCGCAACGCCGCCCGCTCCGGGAACCGGCGCCTCTCCGACGAGGAGGTCGCACGGATCCACGGCCGCATGGCCGGCTGGTACGGATCCGGGCTGCCGATCATCGACAACTCCCATCTGGACGTCGAGGGCACCGCCCGCGCCCTGGACGAGACCCTGGCCCGCGTCATCTCGCAGCCGGCCCACTGAGCCGCCGGGCCCGGGCGCCGGGACGGGGCGCCCGGGACGGGGCGCCCGGACCGCGGGATCCTCGTCCGCCGGGCCCGGCCCGGTTCCCGTACGGCTGCGCTCACCAGGCCGGATGTGCCCAGCGCTCGTAGGCTCGGAAACATGTCAGACGTGTACGCGGCCCGCCGGGGCCTGCTTCGCGACCGCTGTGCGGCCGCCGGAAACGCCGCCGCACTCATCACGCGTCCGGCGAACGTCCGTTACCTCTCCGGGGCGTCGCCGCTGGGCGCGGTCCTGCTGGTGGGGCCGGGCGGTGACGACATGCTGTTCTGCGCCGGACAGCCGTCCGGAGAGGCCGACGAGGGACGGCTCGACGAGAACCTGCGGCTCTCCGTGCTGGCCGGCCCGGGAGCGGATCCCGCCGTCGCGGCGGCCGACGCGGCGTCCCTCGCCCGCGCCGACTCCCTCGCCGTGGAGGAGCACCACCTCACCGTCGGACGGCACCGCGCACTGAGCTCGGTGGCCCCGAGGCTGCGCCTGGCCGATCTGGGGACCGCCGTGGAACAGCAGCGCCTCGTCAAGGACGAGGAGGAGATCGCCTGCCTGCGGATCGCCGCCGAGATCGCCGACCAGGCCCTCGGGGAGCTGCTGGAATCGATCCTGGTCGGCCGCACCGAACGGCACCTCGCGCTGGAGCTGGAGCGCCGGCTCGTGGACCACGGGGCCGACGGCCCGGCCTTCCCGACCTCCGTGGGCACCGGGCCCCATTCCGGCCGATCCCGGCACCGGCCCTCGGACAGGAGGGTCGAGGAGGGTGATTTCCTCTCCGTCTGCCTCGGCGCGAACTACCGGGGCTACCGCTGCGAGATCGGCCGCACCTTCGTGATCGGCACCACCCCCGCCGACTGGCAGATCGAGCTGTACGACCTCGTCTTCGCCGCTCAGCGGGCGGGCCGCGAGGCCCTGCTGCCCGGGGCCGCGTACCGCGACGTGGATCACGCGGCCCGCTCCGTCCTCGACTCCGCAGGTCACGGCGAGGCCCTCGCGGCGTGGACCGGACACGGAGTCGGTCTCGAAATCGACGAGGACCCGCAGCTTGCACCTACGGCCATGGGTAAACTGGACGCTTGCGTGCCGGTCACCGTCGAACCGGGGGTTCACCTCCCCGGTCGGGGCGGTGTCCGGATCGATGACACGCTCGTCGTACGCCCCGAGGCGGACGGCGGTCCCGAGCTACTCACCATTACGACCAAGGAGCTGCTCGCGCTCTAGCCCGCGTCGACGGGCTGTGCGCGCACCCGTGGTCTTCCAGTGCAGGAGATTCCCAAACCGTGGCTTCCACGAACGACCTCAAGAACGGCATGGTGCTCAAGCTCGAAGGTGGCCAGCTCTGGTCCGTCGTCGAGTTCCAGCACGTCAAGCCCGGCAAGGGCCCGGCCTTCGTGCGCACCA
>NZ_JBSFDF010000025.1:0-108917 GCF_053593795.1 Streptomyces sp. NPDC002104
ACTCCCCGACGGCCGGCACCTAGCCCACTTCGTCATCCGGCTGCGCCCGGTCGCCGTCGCCACGGCCGTCAACGCGGCCAACGAGGTGCTGCTGCCGTGCGGGCCCTGGTCCTTGGGGACGATCCGCGGGACCAGCGTCGGGTTGACGTTGGAGCGGACCACGTCCGAGGTGATGACCACGCGGGCCACGTCCTTGCGGGACGGGACCTCGTACATCACCGACATCAGGACCTCTTCCATGATGGCGCGCAGGCCGCGCGCGCCGGTCTGGCGGAGGATCGCCTGGTCGGCGATGGCCTCGAGGGCCTCGCGCTCGAAGTCCAGCTCGACGCCGTCGAGTTCGAACAGCCGCTGGTACTGCTTGACCAGCGCGTTGCGCGGCTCGATGAGGATCTGGAGCAGGGCCTCGCGGTCCAGGTTGTGCACGGAGGTGATGACGGGCAGACGGCCGATGAACTCGGGGATCATCCCGAACTTCACCAGGTCCTCCGGCATGACCTCCTGGAACTGGTTGCTCGCCTCGATCTCGCGCTTCGAGCGGATCGTCGCCCCGAAGCCGATGCCCTTGGCGCCGGCGCGGGATTCGATGATCCGCTCCAGGCCGGAGAAGGCGCCGCCCACGATGAACAGCACGTTCGTCGTGTCGATCTGGATGAACTCCTGGTGCGGGTGCTTGCGGCCGCCCTGCGGCGGGACCGAAGCGGTGGTGCCTTCCAGGATCTTCAGGAGGGCCTGCTGCACGCCCTCGCCGCTCACGTCGCGCGTGATCGACGGGTTCTCGCTCTTGCGGGCGACCTTGTCGATCTCGTCGATGTAGATGATCCCGGTTTCGGCCTTCTTGACGTCGTAGTCGGCCGCCTGGATCAGCTTGAGCAGGATGTTCTCGACGTCCTCGCCGACGTACCCGGCCTCCGTGAGCGCCGTCGCGTCCGCAATGGCGAACGGCACGTTCAGCATCCGGGCGAGCGTCTGGGCCAGCAGCGTCTTGCCCGAGCCCGTGGGGCCGAGCAGGAGGATGTTGGACTTCGCGAGCTCGATCGCGTCGTCACGGCCCGTCCCGCCGCCGTTCTCGCCGGCCTGGACGCGCTTGTAGTGGTTGTACACCGCGACGGAGAGCGCCTTCTTCGCCGGCTCCTGGCCGACGACGTAGCTCTCCAGGAACTCGTAGATCTCACGAGGCTTGGGGAGTTCCTCCCACCTGACCTCGGAGGTCTCGGCCAGCTCCTCTTCGATGATCTCGTTGCAGAGGTCGATGCACTCGTCGCAGATGTACACACCGGGTCCCGCGATGAGCTTCTTCACCTGCTTCTGGCTCTTTCCGCAGAACGAGCACTTGAGCAGGTCGCCGCCGTCACCGATGCGTGCCACGAGGTGCTTCCCCTTCGCCTGGGAGACGCCTGGTTCAGCGCTCCTGGTGCCTCATATCCGACGGTACCTTGCCGGGGGCCCCGTGCGGGGCCCCCTTGACGTGGTTCACATCGCCGAATCCGGCGATGTGCCCGCGCCAACTGGCGGCAAGGATCAGTTCGAAGTCTTACGGGTCGCCACGACCTGGTCGATCAGGCCGTACGCCAGAGCGTCCTGGGCCGTGAGGATCTTGTCGCGCTCGATGTCGTCGCGGATCTTCTCGATCGGGGTCGAGGAGTGCGTGGCCAGCATGGTCTCCAGCTGGTCGCGCATGCGCAGGATCTCGTTGGCCGCGATCTCCAGGTCGGAGAGCTGCTCACGGCCGGTGCCGCCCGAGGGCTGGTGGATCAGCACGCGGGCGTTCGGCAGCGCCATGCGCTTGCCGGGCGCGCCGGCGGCGAGCAGGACCGCGGCGGCGGAGGCCGCCTGGCCCATGCAGACCGTCGAGATGTCCGGCTTCACGAACTGCATCGTGTCGTAGATCGCCGTCAGCGCGGTGAAGGAGCCGCCGGGGCTGTTGATGTACAGGTAGATGTCGCGGTCCGGGTCCATCGACTCCAGGCACAGGAGCTGCGCCATGACGTCGTTGGCGGAGGCGTCGTCGATCTGCACGCCGAGGAAGATGATGCGCTCCTCGAAGAGCTTCGCGTACGGGTCGTACTCGCGGACGCCCTGCGAGGTGCGCTCCACGAAGCGCGGCACGACGTAGCGGTTGTCCACCGGCGCGCCGGTGTAGAGGCCGCTCGCGGGAGAAAGGTTGTTCATGTGCATCTGGGTGTTCACCGTCCTGGTGGCGTTCTGCGGGCTGAGGCTTGCCTGGTGCGGGCGGGCGCGGGGATCCCCGTACGGGACCCCCTGCGCCGGGGCCGGGATCAGGCCCCGGTGCCGCCGCCGCCCGGGACCAGCGACGCGGCGGAGATGATCTCGTCGATGAGGCCGTACTCCTTGGCCTCTTCCGCCGTGTACCAGCGGTCGCGGTCGCCGTCGCGGATGATCGTCTCCACGGTCTGGCCGGAGTGGTGCGCGGTGATCTCAGCCATGCGCTGCTTCGTGCGCAGCAGGTACTGGGCCTGGATCTTGATGTCCGAGGCGGTGCCACCGATACCGGCGGAACCCTGGTGCATCAGGATGTCGGTGTTCGGGAGGGCGAAGCGCTTGCCCGGGGTACCGCCGGTGAGCAGGAACTGGCCCATGGAGGCCGCCATGCCCATACCGATGGTGACCACGTCGTTCGGGATGTACTGCATGGTGTCGTAGACCGCCATGCCCGCCGTCACCGAGCCACCGGGGCTGTTGATGTACAGGTAGATGTCCTTCTCCGGCTCGGCGGCCAGGAGCAGGAGCTGCGCGGTGATCTTGTTGGCGATGTCGTCGTCGACCTGCTGGCCGAGGAAGATGATGCGCTCGCCGAGCAGCCGGTTGTAGACATGGTCGCCGAGGCCGCCACCGATGGACGGCTCACCCGCGGCGTAAGGCTTCAGATTCGTCACGTATCCACCTGCTCGTCTCCGACGGCCATGTGCCGTCTCAGCGTCTCGTTCTGGGGCGCGGACCTGCCGTGCGGACGATGTCCGCCGGCGTCGGGTACTCCCGTGCCCTCGTATTCATGGACCCTAACGCGCAGCTAGGACAACGCCATCCCGCTTCCCGAACTGTTCGCTCGGAGCGCAAGGTCAGGGGGCCGTCACGGAGGGCGTCGCGGGGCCCCTCGCGGGGCCATCGTGAAGCCGTCGTGAGGGGTCTGCGGCGGGAAGGCCGAAGGGCCCGGACGCGATGGCGTACGGGCCCTCCGGGCCGTGCTCTGGTGCTGCTGGCGGGGGTGAGCCCGGGTGTTACTTGGCCTCGTCGGCCGCGATCTCGCCGTCGGCCTCGACGACGTTCTCGACGGTCTCGGCGGCCGTCTCGAGCTCGTCCTCCTCGTCGGAGAGGTCGACGACCTCACCGTTGGTGTCGGTGACCTTGGCGGCCTCGACGACGGCCGCGAGGGCCTTGCCGCGGGCGACCTCGCCGACGAGCATCGGAACCTGGCCACCCTCGACGACGGCCTGGGCGAACTGGTCGGGGGACATGCCGGAGGAGGCGGCGCGACGCATGAGGTGCTCGGTGAGCTCCTCCTGGTTCACGTTCAGCTTCTCCTTGTTGACCAGCTCGTCGAGGACGAACTGGGTCTTGATGCCCTTGATCGCCTGCTCGGCGGTCTCGGCGTCGAACTCCTCGACCGTCTTGCCCTGGATCTCCAGGTACTTCTCGATGGTGAGGCCCATCTGGCCGAGCTGGTGGTGCTCCAGGTTGTGCTTGCGCGTCTGGACCTCGTCCGCGAGGAGCTTCTCGGGGATCGGGACCTCGACGAGCTCCAGCAGCTTCTCCAGGACGCGCTCCTGGGCCTGCGTGGCCTGGTCGTACTGCTTCATGTTCTCGAGGCGCTTGCGGCTGTCGGCCTTCAGCTCCTCGATGGTGTCGAACTCGCTGGCCAGGCCGGCGAACTCGTCGTCCAGCTCCGGCAGCTCACGGGCCTGGACCTTGGTGACCTTGACGGTGACCTCGGCGTCCTTGCCCTCGGCGGAGCCGCCCTTCAGCTGGGAGGTGAAGGTGGCCTCGCCACCGGCCTCCAGGCCCTTGACGGCCTCGTCGATGCCTTCGAGAAGCTCACCCGAGCCGATGGTGTAGGAGACGTCCTGGGCGACACCGTCCTCCAGCACCTCGCCGTCGACCTTGGCCTCGAGGTCGATGGTGACGACGTCGCCGTCCTCAGCCGCGCGCTCGACGTCCTTGGTGGTCGCGAAGCGGCCGCGCAGCTGCTCGACGGACTTCTCGACGTCCTCGTCCGAGACCTCGACGGCGTCCACGGTGACCTCGATGCCGGAGTAGTCCGGGATCTCGATCGCGGGACGGATGTCGACCTCGGCGGTGAAGGCCAGCAGCTCGCCGTCCTTCAGCTCCGTGATGTCGACCTCGGGCTGGCCCAGCGGGTTCAGGTCGGCCTCGTTGACGGCCTCGGTGTAGAACTTCGGGAGGGCGTCGTTGACGGCCTCCTCCAGCACCGCACCGCGGCCGAAGCGCTGGTCGATGACGCGGGCCGGGATCTTGCCCTTGCGGAAGCCCTTCACCGTGACCTGCTGGTTGATCTTCTTGTAGGCCGCGTCGAGGCTGTCCTTGAGCTCCTCGAAGGGCACCTCAACAGTGAGCCGAACCCGAGTCGGGTTCAGGGTCTCCACGGCGCTCTTCACGGTTCGGTCTCCTTGTGGCTGACTGCTGGGGGTCTCTGCTCATCGCCGCGGTCTAGCGGTTCTCAGCGGATCGGGCCCGGTACATCAGACACACGGGCACGCAGCTTGCATAGTAGCCGCAAGCGGCAATCAGCCCACAACGCGATCATCGACGCGGTCATTGGCGCGGTCACTGACGCGGTCTCGCAAGGACCCGAGGGACCCGCGCCCCACTCCTGCTACTCCTGCTACTCCTGCTGGTCGGGGTGGCCGGATTCGAACCGACGACCTTCCGCTCCCAAAGCGGACGCGCTACCAAGCTGCGCCACACCCCGTCGGTGCGACACGTAGGGTACATGCCCGAAGACCCTCCGCCGCGCGGAGTTTCAGCGAATGCGCCACCTTCTGCTCCGCGCACCGCCCTCACGACGTGGCCGCGGCCACACGCGGGCGCGAAATGCGGTGTGCGATCCCCCGCCGGAACCCGCTAGGATGCTCTTCGTGCCAAGGTCCCCGGACCTCGGGCGCGCATGCTGCGGGTGTAGCTCAATGGTAGAGCACTAGTCTTCCAAACTAGCTACGCGGGTTCGATTCCCGTCACCCGCTCAGAAGTACTGAAGGGCCAGGTCAGAGGATGTTTCCTCGATCTGGCCCTTCGTCGTTCCGGGGGCTGTGATCAGCTCGGCGTGCCCCCTGCGTGCCCCTTCCGCTGTGGATCTTCCTTCGTGCCCTTCACCGGCTTCCGCCCCTTCTTCACGAGCCCGCTCAGCGCGTCGGCGATGAGCCGGTCCCGGTCGGCGCTGGCGTGCTGGTAGATCAGCGCGGCGCGGGCGGTGCTGTGGCCCATGCGCGTCATCAACTCCCGCGTGCTGGCACCCGTTGACGCGGCGAGCGTGTTGCCCGTGTGCCGGAGATCATGGAAATGAAGCCCTTTCACTCCCGCTTCCCGACACGCCTTGTGCCAGAGCCGGTTGAAGTGATTCCGGCGCGGGGTGGCTCCCTTGGCCCCGACGAAGACACGCCCATCGGCGCCGGCCTCGGCGTACCGCTTCAGGTGCTCGTGGAGATCCGCGAGGATCACGCCGGGGATGGAGACCGTCCTCTTGCCCGCGGCACTCTTCGGCGCCTTGATCTCCCGTTGCTCAGCTCGGCGACGGCCCGCCGGACACGCACGGTGCGGTGCTCCAGGTCCAGGTCCCGCCGGTGGAAGCCGATCAGCTCACCCCAACGCAGACCAAGGGCACTTCCGCCGCCAAGGCGGCGTCGCGCGCCCGTCGCCCCGGGCCTGCGCTCCTGTCTGCGCCCCTCTCCAGCCCGGGACGCCGACCGCGCGCCAATGGCCAAGGACTTGATGGGCTGAATGAGCCCGGCCTGATCGGTGAGCCGTCCGTCAGGACTGACGCCTCCGGCGGGGGCGCTCAGACTCTGGGATGCGGGGGCCAGTGGTGCGCCCGCGGCTCTGTCGTGGTTCGGGGTGGGGGCTGCCATCCCGTCTGCCGTCGCCCCAGGGTAGTCCGTGGCTGATCAGCCCTTTTGGGCCGACCATGCCAGCCAACCACACCTACAGCCACAGGATGAGAATGGCAATTGCAACAATAAGCAGGAAGGGCCCTGCCACTGCCTTGCGGAGCTCCCGTTCACCCTTTCCGGGAAACATTGGATCATCGCCCACATCGGTAAATAGAACCGATGAGGCCTCCTTTCCAGAGAGAATGTCGGAGGCATCGCGCACGAGAGCAATCGCCTGCTTTACGTCGCCGTTAGCTTTAAGCATTTCGTTCATCTTTGAAAGCATCTGGGGAGAAGCGACGGCGAGCTGCCTGACTTGACGCTTGAGTTCCTTATCCACTTTGTCGTTGTTGATGATCGTCTGGAACACATTCCCGTTGTTCTCATGAATGTATTGATCAATGGCCGGTATTGCCGCCACGACCTACCTTCCCACAACTGGTATTACTCGCCAGCGAGGGTTCGCCATTGAGAGTGAGCTGGAAGCTAGAAGTGCACTCCCCTCCGGACTTCGACTGCCCCAAAGGCCCGGCCAGGATGAGCGCTACCAGGATTGCAGCAATGGCCGATACCGTTGCGACTCCAAGACGAGCGAAGGGATTGAAGGATTGGGCGACGGTCTTGAGGAGCGTTGGCCACTTGTGGGTGACCCATAGGACGAATGCCGCACCTACCAGCACGAAGAGCAGAATTCGATCCCGTACAAAGACCCCAACGTAGTCGTCCGACGTTAGCCTTACAGCCTGGCCTATGAACCAGCCGATAGCCGGCCAGACCTCCGGAAATTCTTCGCTGATGACACTGACCCCTATGGCTCCCACAAAAATTGCGAGTAGGAGCCCAAGGACCGTTTGCGCGACTGAGAGTAGCGCTCCCGTGTCAACTCTCGGGGACTTCACCGCTTGCGCTTACTTCCGTAATGATTGACCTGGGTAACATTTCCATCGTTGCGGCCGATTACCTGTCGGGCATTATTCGCGTTTATCGTCATGCCATCCGACGCGGGAGTCTGCGTTCGTCCCGTTTCAGTCACATCGCTTCGAATGGGCATATCCGGAGCGCCCGGAGGGAGTTCATCGACGGAAGTGGCTTCGATACCGCGCGATCGACTCCGGCGGACACCGGCGAGCCCGATGACACCAGTGCCGATCGTGGCACCCGCAGCGATGAGTGCAACTATAATTTCAGACATGAGTTTCCCCCCTGGAATTCACTGCGATTCCCTGACCCCGAGCACCCCGCTGCGACTCATATGCGGCTTACTTAAGCGTACAAAATTCTTTAAACCACAAAATTTTGGCACAGGGTGGCCGATCCGTCAGGAGAACGGCCAAGGTAGTGGCAGGTTGGCCAAAAATGGTCGGTGCCTCTGTCGACGGACGGCACGGGCCCAACTGTCTCTGACGCGCGAGGTCGAGCGGGAAGCTGTAGGCCCCAATGTGCCCGGCAGCTACCGACAGCACGACTGTTCTAGCGACAGGTGGCCTTTCGTGGACCGAGAAGGCTTGTCCCCCACCCATGGACCACTGACCGGCTCAGGCGCGCTAGGCGTACAGGGCGTCCGGAGCCGTTTTCCCACTCCAACAACAGTGAAGCCCCCAGAGACCCACTGGGGGCTTCACTGTTTTTGGAGGCAGCGTCGCTAGTCCGAGGCCGCCGGCTAGCGAGGACCTTCAGCACGATCTTCGCGGGCATAGGGGGCTGGCATCGCTAGGCGGTGGCCGCGGCTCGTTGCCACGCGGACCGCGTCCCTCAGCGCTCCGGTCAGGTCCGTTGCCAGGAGGCGGAGTTCATTAAAGTCCGCCTCCTCGTCCTTGAGGACATCAAGGGCGTGGCCCAGGAGTTCGGAGCCCAAACCTAGTCGCGCCGCCTCGGTGTTGTCGGCGAGGCGGGATAGGTAGCCGGTGTTGTCGTCGGAGCTCAATAAGCACGGCTTGCCGTCTGGGCCCGCCCAGGGCAAGAGTCGCAGCTCGTTGTGGGGTGTCATCGTTCCGCCCTCCTGGCTCCGGCTGTGTGGTGTGTGGTGTGTGGTGAAGACTGCATCGGCTCGGTCGCCAGGGAGTGCCAGGAGGGCCGCTTCGACCACGCGGCCGGTGGTGTCGGTTGCCGCGCGCGTGATCGAGAGGATGGCCAGGGTCGGGCTGATGCGAAGGATTGTTGCTTCGTCTGGAGTTGGGAGGGGCTCTACAGGTTTTCCTGAAGGAGATCGGCTGTCACGGCGTGGACGCGGTCATGGTTACCAAGCAGGTGGTCGGGTGCAGCCTCGCCGAGGCTCAGCGGATGTTCATCACCTCGCCCTGCCGGGCCGCAGAGCTCGCCTTCCACAACTCGTTCATGGAAGGCCTTGAGCGGTCTCAGGGCGACGTCTAGCCCGCCGGTCGACGTTCCCTGGGGTAGGTGTCCGCCGGGCCGCCAGGCACGCGTTCAGGCCGCCAGCCATGCTGCTGGCTTCCGTGAGGACCTATGTCTTGGCGACCCGGCGGAGAGTGGCAAACCTTAGTTCTCCGGGCTACTCGCGCCTTAAGGTCCCGGTGGGAGGTCAAATGGCAGGCAAGAACGACTGGCTGAACCACCCGCGTTGGATCCTGGTGTTCTTGGCACCGTTGCTGATCTTCGTGATCACAGAGGAAGACCCGGTCATGCGCGGCTTCCTGGCCGCCGGAATCCTCATGTGGGCGGTTCGCTACGGTCGCGAGTCGGTGAAGTGGCAGGCAAACAGAAGCCAGGCACGGCCGGCAACGCAGCCACCGCCGCAGCGGACCGAGGGTTATCTGTAGCGGAGCGGCCCTCGCGACGGGCTTCGGAGCCGTGTCTTCTGCGTGTCTGGTGGCGGAGTGATGCGCGGGGATTCGCGGGGAACGACGCTGTGGGGGCTGGGAAGCTACTGGTCAAGGTGGGGGCGGGTGCGCGATCTTCCAAACGAGCTACGCGGGTTCGATTCCCGTCACCCGCTCAGAGACCTAAAGGGCCAGGCCAGAACGTGTTTCCTCGACCTGGCTCTTCGTCGTTCCCCGGGGCTGCGATCAGCTCGGGGAAGGCCGGGGTGCCGGGTCCGGAGCTCGCTGCTCGGACGTCGGTGAAGATCCTGGCGAGCCCTGCCGCCGTCTCTTCTGCGGCCCGGGGACCGTTCGTCTCGAGCATGCGGCTGAGGGCGTCCCTGAATTCCGGAGTGGCGAGTTTCCCGACTGCGCTCTCCAGTCCGGGGAAGTCGGCGCCGTTCTCCACGCGAGCGTTGGACAGGATTTTCACCTGCTCCACGCAGACCGCCAGAGCCTCGAGCATCTCCTTGAACCGTCGCTGCGCTTCCTCGCCCGTCATGGCGGTTCTGTGGTCTTCGAGTGCAGCATCCGGAGTCGCAAGCTGTGCGGCGGCCGATCCGCCGTGGTCCTCCAGCGTTGCGGGCCGGGCCGGCTTCTCTCCCTTGGCCCAGGTCCTCTTGAGGCGTGAGAGCGCCTTCTCCTGCCACCAGTTCTCGACGCGGGGAGCAACCCTGGCGGTGACCTCGGCGGCGACTTCGACTGCCACCTTGGTGGCGAGATCCTTCAGCCAGTCCCGTCCGTCGTCATCGCCCTGGACCTTCAGGTCGTAGGCCATTGCGGACATCGTGCCGTCGGCCCGGCGCAGTCCCCCTGCGCTCAAGTTGTCGCCGGTGATGTCGTTTCCGGCCTTGTCGCGCTTGGGGATCTTGCCGACGACCGGGATGAAATCGTCTTCGTTTGCCACCGGGCGCCTCCATCGCCGAGCTGTGCGCGCTGGCGCCCCGCTCAGAGTTTGATGCCCGCGATGGTGTCCGCGAGGGAGTTCAGGAAGCGGTTGACGTCCGGGGCGATGGAGCTGGACGCGAGGAAGAAGCCGAAGAGGACCGCGACGATCGCGGGGCCGGCCTTGAGGTGGCCTCCGCGGACGAGCACCACCAGGATGATCGCCAACAGGACTACCACTGACAGCGAAATGGCCACTTCTGATCACACCTTCGGTCGTCCCCTGGTCGGCCCGGGGTGCGGCCGTGCGCACCCCCACATGGTCCATCCTCCCACCAACGCGCCCCGGCTATCCGTCTCGTGGCGAAGTGACGGAGATGCTTTTGCGTCAGGGGGCGGCGAGACCGAGGAGTGAGCGGACGTATGCGTACTTTGCGGACAGTCTGTCGCGGGTGGGGGCGTCGAGGACCGCGAGGCGGGCGGGGTCCGCGTTGTGGGCCAGGTCGGCTTCTTTGACGAGGAGGGCGCCGGGGGTGGCGAGGATGCGGGCCGTGTACGCCTCGACCGGTTCGCCGGGGCGTTTGGTGACGGCCAGGATCATGTCTTTGACGGATGAAGGGAGTTCGGCCGATTCCAGCCAGGCCGGGGTGAGGGCCTCGTCCTCGATCGCGTCGTGGAGCCAGGCCGCGGCCTGCTGTTCGGCGGTGCCGCCTCGGGTGCGTACGCCCTCGGCGACGGCGGCGAGGTGTTCGGCGTAGGGGCGGCCGGCCTTGTCCGTTTGGTCCTTGTGTGCGGCACGGGCGAGGGCCTCCACCTCGATGAGGGTGAGGGGACTGTTGCTCATCCGAGCTCCTTCGCTGCCGCGTGGAGGGCCTGCGTGATCCGGCCTACGTCTGCCTGTGTGGTGCGCCAGTTGGAGAACGCGGCGCGCAGGGCGGGGGTTCCCGCGTACGTGGTGGGGGTGACGAACACTTCGGGTCCGGCCGCTTCGCGCAGGGCCGTCAGGCGGGCCGGGGTGGGGGAATCGGTGAGGGTGAAGCAGACGACGTTCAGGCGGACGGGCGAGAGAAGCGTGAAGTAGGGGTTTTGCGCGAGGGATTCGCCCAGGGCGCGGGCGCAGGCGATGTCGCGTTCCACGATCTCGCGGTGGCCCTCGCGGCCGTAGGCGCGCAGGGTGAACCAGGCGGCGAGGGCGCGCAGTCGGTGGGAGTTCTCCGGGGTGAGGTGGACGAGGTCGGGGTCCTCGGACAGGGGGCCGAGGTAGGTGGCGGCGTTCTGGAAGACGCGGGCCTGGAGGTCGCGGCGGCGGGTGAACTGCACGGCGCTGTCGTAGGGGACGTTGAGCCACTTGTGGAGGTCGACGCAGACCGAGTCGGAGGCGTCGAGGCCGTCGGTGAGGTGGGCGTGGGCCGGAGAGAGCGCGGCGAACGCGCCGAAGGCGGCGTCCGTGTGCAGCCAGAAGTCGTGGCGTTCGCGGAGGGCTGCGATGGCGCGGAGGTCGTCGAAGTCCACGGTGTTGACGGTGCCGGCGTTGGCGACGACCACGGCGGGCCGGCCGGGCGTGTCCGCGAGGGCGCGGTCCAGGGCGGCCGGGTCCACGGCCTCGCGGCCGGGCAGGGTCGGTACGGGGACCAGCGCGGCGCGGCCGAGTCCGAGGAGGGACAGGGCCTTGGCGATGGAGGAGTGCGGGGCCCCGGAGAGGACGCGGACCGGGCCGAGCGCGGCGGCGCCTTCCTCGGCCGGGGAGACGCCGAGGCGTTCGCCGAGCCATTCGCGGGCGATGGCGAGGCCGGTGGTGTTGGACATGGTGGCGCCGCTGACGAAGGTGCCGGTGTGGGCGGTGGAGAGGTGGAAGAGGTCGCGGAGCCAGGTGATGGTTTCGCGTTCGAGGTCCTGGCCGCCGCCGTCCAGGGCGGAGTTGGAGTTCTGGTCGTGCGCGGCGGTGAGCCAGTCGCCCGCGAGGGCGGCGGGGGTGGCGCCGCCGGTGACGAAGCCGAGGTAGCGGGGGCCGGCGGAGGCCGACAGCCTCGGGGCCCAGCGCTCCGCGAAGGCCGCCAGGGCGGCTTGGGTGCCGGAGCCGTGCTCGGGGAGTGACGGGGCCGGCTCCGCCGGGTCTGGTCCCGGGACCTGGCCCTGGCCCTGGCCCTGATCCGGGCCCGGGCCCGGTACGACCGGACGCTCGTCGAGTGCTGCGAGGGTCGCGGCGGCGGCGTCGCGGGTGGCGTCGAGGAGCTCGGGGAGGCGGGCCAGGTCGGCGGCGAGGGTGCGGTCCATGGGGGCACGGTAGGGGGTGGCCGGGCGGCGGGGACCGGCCAATCGGGGGTGAGTGGCCCCCGGGGGCGGGTGGGCCGGGGCGGGCGGGGCGGGGCGGGGCGGGTGGTGCGTGCCGCTGTCGGGCCGCTGCGCGGCGGGGCTGGTTGCAGGGTGCTGCTGGCCGGGCCGGGCGATGCCGGTGCCCGGGGTCCGGGTCCGGGTCCGGGTCCGGCCGGGGCACGGTGACGCCTCGGCCGCCGGAGCGGGGCACCGTGTCCGTGTGCGGGTGGGGCGGCCCTGCGGGGCTGGTCCCCTACCCGCCCTTCCACCGTTCCCTGGGGCTCCGCCCCAGACCCCGCGCCTCAGACGCCGGCGAGGCTGGATGGGGGCGCCGTCAGCCCTCGCGCACGGGCAGGGACTGCCGCGGGGGCGGCCACCGGGGAGTGAAGCCTCGCAGGATGGGGCGCGCGGGCCGGGTTGGCGAGCGGTGGGTCTCGGGGCCGGAACGGGAGCGCGTGGCTTCCACGGCCGGGACGGTGGGCGGTGGACTTCGGCAGCCGGGGCGACGGGACGTGGGCTTCGGGAACCGGAACGACCGGGCTTGGGCTTCGGGAACCGGGACCACCGGGTTCGGGCTTCGGGAACCGGGACCGCCAGGGTTGGGCTTCGGCGGCCGGGACCGCCGGGCTCGGGCTTCGCGAACCGGGACCACCGGGGTTGGGCTTCGGCGGCCGGGACCGCCGGGCTCGGGCTTCGCGAACCGGGACCGCCGGGGTTGGGCTTCGGCGGCCGGGATGACGGGGTCTGCGTTTCGGGAACGGTCGGAGGTGGGCTTGGGGGGCCGGGGCTCCGGGTGTTGGGTTTCGGGGGTGTTGGGCGATCGGGTCGTAGGGTCGGGGGAGGTTGGGGATGGGGCGGGGACGGGGGTGCAGGGGTGATTTTGTGGGTCAATGGGCCCTTTGGTGGGGGGAAGACGCAGACCGCCTACGCCTTGCGGCGGCGGGTTGCCGGGAGTGTGGTGTGTGATCCGGAGCATGTCGGGTTCGGGCTGCACCGGATGATGCCGCCCGGGTTGCGCGGGGACTTCCAGGATCTTCCGGCGTGGCGGCAGGGTGTGTTCGAGGTGCTCGATCTGGCGGCGCGCGAGCACCCGGGGGTGGTGATCGTGCCGATGACCGTCACCGATGCCGGGTACTTCGCCGAAACGGTGGGACGGCTGCGCGAGCGGGGGCACGACGTACGGCACTTCGCGCTGCTGGCCGAGCGCGGGACCGTACTGCGCCGGCTGCGCGAGCGGGGGCTCGGCCGCGGGCTGAAGCGGGAGAGCTTCGCGGTGGAGCGGCTGGACGGGTGTCTGGAGGCGTTGCGGGGGCCGGTGTTCGCCGAGCACGTGGACACCGACCGGATCGGGGTCGGTGAGGTGGCCGAGCGGGTAGCCCGGTCCGCCGGGCTGGCCCTGGCGCCGGACACCGACGGCGCGCTCCGGGGGCGGATCCGGCGCGCGCTGGTCGGCGTACGGCACATCAGGTTCGACTGAGGCGCAGGGCGTACCGGGCCGGGAGGGTGGTGGCGGCCAGGGCCAGGGTGAGGGCGGCCGCCACGAAGGAGCCGTAGACGAGGGGCGGGACGTACGGAGCCGTGCCCGTCGTCGCCTTGGTGAGGGGGGTCAGGGTGGCCAGGGCTATCGCCGAGCCCAGGGCGATGCCCGTGCCGCTGACCAGGAGGGCTTCCCAGGAGAGCATCTGCAGGATCTGGCGGCGGGTGGTGCCGATCAGGCGCAGCGTCCGGAGTTCGCGCCGGCGGTCCAGGACGGTCATGACCAGGGTGTTGGCGGCGGCGACGGCCGCGAAGCCGCCGAGGACCGCGGCCATGGTGGTGTTGGCCCAGGCGTTGAGCTGCCGGTCGACGCTCTGCTGGGAGGTCCAGGCGGCGGCCGACAGGACCGGGCCGAGGCCTTCGGGGGCCGGGCCGCGGACGAGGAGTTCGGTGGGGCCGCCCGCGGTGGTGCGGCCGGCCAGGTCCGCGGCGGGGAGGGTGACCTCGCCGAGGCCCAGGCCGCGGGTGTAGACGGCCACGATCTCGGGGGTGACGGGGGTTCCGTCGGGGAGCCGGAGGGGGATCCGGTCACCGGTCCGGGTGTGGGTGGCTTCGGCCAGGGTGCGGTCGATGGCGACCGTTCCGGGGGCGAGCCGGGAGAGGTCCCCCGAACGGACGCCCAGGTCCTGGACCGTGGCGAGGTCCCCGGTGACGCCCTGCGCCGAGGCCGTGTGGAAGCTCCGGTCGCCGCCCGAGCCGACGACGGCGAGGACGGAGGTACGGGTGAGGGCGACGGCCCCCGCCGCGACGGCCCGGTCGAGGGCGGGGTGGTCCGCGGCCGCCGGGCGGTTCGCACCGCCCAGGGGCACGACGTGGTCGGCCAGGAGGCCGGCCTCCTGCTGCCGGAGGACGGCCCGGTCCTCGCTGGTGTGGAGGAAGACCAGGGTGGAGGAGAAGGCCATGGCGAGCACGATCGGGGTGATGGCGGAGGCGAGACGGCGGGCGTGCGTACGGGAGTTGGCGGCGGCCAGCGCGGCGGGCGCGCCGCCCGCGCGCAGCGGGAGCCCGAAGAGGGCGGCGCAGGCGCCGGCGATCAGCGGGCCGAGCAGGGCGACGGCGAGCATGAAGAGCATGACGACGCCGAGGGCGGCGTTGGCGGCGTCCGGGCCGCTGCTGGTGGCGGCCAGGCGCGCGCAGGCGGCACCGCCGGCCAGGGCGGCGATGCCGAGAGGCGTACGGATCCACCCGGGCCGCAGGCGTTCCACGGCGGACGCGGCGAGGGCCAGACCGGGGCGGATGCGGGCGGGGCGGCGGGACGCGGCCCAGCCGGCGATCAGGGCGGCGATCACTCCGAGGGCGGTGGCGCTGACCAGGGGGATCCAGGAGACGGTGAGGTCGACTCCGGCCGGGACGGCGCCCTTCGCCTTGAGCTGCCCGAACCACCAGGAGGCCAGCGCGATGCCGGGTACGCAGCCCAGCGCGCCCGCGGCCGGAGCGACGAGCAGGGCTTCGGTGGCGACCGTACGGCGGATCTGGCGCGGGGTGGCTCCGACGGCGCGCAGCAGGGCGAACTCGCGGGAGCGCTGCCCGACGGAGAGGGCGACGGTGCCCGCGGCGGTGAAGACGGCGACGAGCGTGGCGATCCCGCCGAAGGAACCGCCGAGCCCGGTCAGCACCTCCCGGGCGCCCTCGAGCCGCGGATCGAGGGCGCGGGCGTCTCCGGTGAGCACCTGGGCGCGGCCCTCGACGGCGGCCCGGGCACGCGCCGCGTCGGTGCCGAACAGCACGATGGCGTCGAGCCCGTCGGGGTGGCCGGACAGGGTGCGCGCCTCGGTGTCGGTGAACCAGGCCCCGGCGCGGTCGGCGCGCCCCACGACCCGGAACGGGCGGGGCCCGGCCGGGGTGTCGAGCGTGACCCGGTCCGGGCCGTCGGCTCCGCCCAGGACGACTTCGCCGGGGCCGGCCGGGGCGCGGCCCGAGCGGAGCTCCGTAGGGCTGAAGGCGGTGGAGCCCCAGCCGGAGCCGTCGAGCGTGCCGCCCGCCGCGTCCCGTACGGGGAACACCACGTCGGGCACGGCCCGCCCCAGCGGAGCCAGTCGCTCCAGCAGGGCGGCGTCCACCCGTGCGCGGTCCGGGAGCGGGGCCGCTACCTCGTAGGCGCCGTCGCCGTGGCCCATCCGCAGGCGGGCCTGCTGGTCGGCGGCGACGACGACGGGGGCTTCGGCGTACCGCGTCGGCGGTGTGCTCGCGCGGGCACCGGTCTCCAGCAGGATTCCGCAGGCGGAGACGATGCCGACGGCCAGGAACAGGGCGACGAAGGTGCCGGCGAAGGCGGCGGGCCGGAACCGGAGCACGGCGCGGGCCAGGCCGTTGGGACGGGGTCGCAGACGGAGACGGAACGGCATCAGGCGGCCGCTCCCGCGTATCGGGGTGCGGCGGGAGCGGTGAGCGCCGTCATGCGGGCGGCGATCGCGGCGGCCGGGCTGCGCGGGAGCCGGTCGGCGATGAGGCCGTCGGCGAGGAAGAGCACCTGGTCGGCGTGGGCGGCGGCGGCCGGGTCGTGCGTGACCATCACGACGGTGGCGCCGAGGGTGTCCACGGCGCTGCGGAGCAGGCCGAGGACCTCGGCGGCGGTGGTGGTGTCGAGGGCGCCGGTGGGCTCGTCGGCGAAGACCACGTCGGGGCGGGTGATCAGGGCTCGGGCGATGGCCACGCGCTGCTGCTGGCCGCCGGAGAGTTCGGCGGGGCGGCGCCGGCCCTTGCCCTCCAGGCCGACCCGGGCCAGCAGGTCCGCGGCGCGGGCCGCCTGGCCCTCGGAGGCGGAGCGGCCGCGGGTGCGGGCGCGGGCGCCGCCGCCGGCGAGGCGCAGGGGGAGCAGGACGTTCTGCTCGACGGTGAGGGAGGGGAGGAGGTTGAAGGCCTGGAAGACGAAGCCGAGGCGGCTGCGGCGCAGTTCGGTGAGCTGGTTCTCGTTCATGCCGGTGATCTCGGTGCCGCCGAGGCGGACGGAGCCCTCGGTGGGGAGGTCCAGCCCGGCGGCGCACTGGAGGAACGTGGACTTCCCGGAGCCGGAGGGGCCCATCACCGCGGTGAAGCTGCCGCGGGGGAGGCTGAGGTCGATGCCGCGCAGGGCGTGGACGGCGGTGCCGCCGCGGCCGTACTGGCGACGGACCGAGCGGAGCTCGACGGCGGGGGCGGCCTCGCGGGCCGCCTGGCCCTGGCCCGGCTGGCCCTGGCCCGGCTGGCCCTGGCCGGGCCGGCCCGCCTGCTGAGCCCGCTGCTCGGCCTTCCGCTTGCTCCTGCGGAGCCCCATGATGTGCCGCCTTCCGTGCCGGTCGAGCACCCGGTGGTGATCGTGTCTCCGACGCTACGGAGCGTGCGGGGGCCGTGACCATGACGGGAGCTGGCGGACCGGTGGTGGGGCTAACCCGACCACCGGCCGGCGCGTCTAGAACGGTGCGCGGCGGATCAGGAGGAGGGCTCTGTCGTCGTTGACGTCCTTGGCCACCTTTTCGATCAGGTGCCAGGCCGCGCCCTCCCAGCCCGCGCCGACGTAGCGGTCGGCCTCGCCGGTGAGGCGGTCGATGCCCTCGCTGATGTCGCGGTCGGCCGTTTCGACCAGGCCGTCGGTGAAGAGCATCAGGACGTCGCCGGGGCGGAGGTTGCCGCGGGCGGGGCTGAACTCGGCGCCGTCGTAGACCCCGAGGAGCGGGCCCTCGCCGGTCTTCTCCTGCCAGCGGCCGGTGCCCGCGGAGAGCTGGAGGGCGGGGAGGTGGCCCGCGGAGAGGAGTTCGTAGTCGCCGGTCTCCAGGTCCAGGACGAGGTGGATGGAGGTGGCGAAGCCCTCGTCCCAGTCCTGGCGCAGGAGGTAGCCGTTGGCGGCGGGGAGGAAGCCGTGCGGGGGCAGCGCGCCCAGGAGGCCGCCGAAGGCGCCCGAGAGGAGGAGGGCGCGGGAGCCCGCTTCCATGCCCTTGCCCGAGACGTCGGTGAGGACGATCTCCAGGGTGCGGCCGCCGTTGGTGCGGGCGGCGACGACGAAGTCGCCGGAGAAGGACTGGCCGCCCGCCGGGCGCAGGGCCATCTCCCGGTGCCAGCCGCGCGGCAGGGCGGGCAGTTTGCTCTGGACCCTGATGCGTTCGCGCAGGTCGAAGAGCATGGTGCCGCCGCGCCGCCAGGGCACGCCCACGCGGCTGCGGAACTGGGCGATGACCAGCCCGAAGAACCCGCAGGCGGCGACGACGAGGACGGTGCCGGGGGTGACCCGGGCCGGGCCCTGGGTGTAGGGGCCCAGCACGAGGGCTTCGACGATGAGGGCGGCCGCGGAGGCGGCGTAGAGGGCGAGCAGGCTGGCGGGGCGCAGGAGCAGGCCGCCGGCCACGATCGGCAGGACGAGTGCGGCGGGCGAGAACCAGACCGGCAGCATGAGGGTGCCGCAGGCGATGGCCGGGATGGTCAGGAGCAGGCCGCCGAAGGCCAGCCAGTCGGAGGCGTCGCCGCGGAAGTAGTCGACGGCGGATTTGCGCAGCGCGGTGCGCGCCCGGTGCCACGCCATGCGCGACCGGGCCAGGAGGGACTCCACGTGTGCTCCGGCCATTGCTTCGGGACCCTATCCATCCTGGCTGTGCGCGCGCAGGGGTACCCCCTGAGATGGGCCCATCGGCAACCGAAAAGAGATCGACCGGGGACGGATTGCCCTGGTAGGGATGGCCATATGCCTCTTGAGACGCGCGTATTGCAGCCCGATGAGTGGGATGTCTGGTACGACCAGCTGGAACTGGCGTTCGGTGGAGTGTCCGAATCGCCCGAGGAGCGGCAGCTCTACCGGTCGTTGACGGAGACCGAGCGCTCTCTCGGCGTCTGGGACGCGGGGACCTGTGTCGCCGGCGCCGGGGCCTTCTCCTTCCGGCTCTCCGTGCCGGGCGGCTCGCTCGTCCCGGCCGCCGGGGTCACGATGGTGGGCGTCTCCCCCACCCACCGCAGACAGGGCGTGCTCACCTCTCTGATGCGGCGCCAGTTGGACGACGTCCGGGCGGGTGGTGAACCGATCGCCGTGCTGACGGCCTCGGATCCGGCCATCTACGGGCGCTTCGGCTACGGCACCGCCGCGTACTCGCTGTCCGTGGAGATCGACAAGACCCGCGTACGGCTCTCCGTGCCGCCGGGCACCGACGGGGTACGGCTGCGGCTGGTCGATCCGCGCAAGGCCCTGGCCGACTGCGAGCGGGTCTACGCGGCCCTGCTCGCGGGCCGTCCCGGGATGCCGGCCCGGCAGCCGGGCTGGGAGCTGCAGGCGCTGCTGGACCCGGAGGCGTCGCGGAACGGCGCCTCGCCGCTGAAGTGCGTGGTCGCCGAGCGGGCGGACGGCGAGGTGGTCGGGTACGCCCGCTACCGGGTCAGGCCCGAGTGGGACCTGACCGGTTCGGACGGCCGGGTGGACGTGGCGGACCTCGACGCGCTCGACCCGGCGGCGTACGCGGCGCTGTGGCGCTACGTGTGCTCCATCGACCTGACCTGGACCGTACGGGCCTTCAAGCGGCCGGCGGACGATGCCGTACTGCACCTGGTCACCGATGTGCGCCGGACGCAGGCGCGGCTGCGCGACTCCCTGCACGTACGGCTCGTGGACCTGCCGGCGGCGCTGACCGCACGGGCCTACGGGGCTCCGCTGGACGTGGTCCTGGAGGTCGGGGACGCCTTCTGCCCGTGGAACGCGGGGCGCTGGCGGCTGACCGCCGGTGCGGACGGGGCCGCGGTCTGCACCCGGACGCAGGCCCCGGCCGACCTGGAGCTGTCGGTACGGGAGCTGGGCGCGGCCTACCTCGGCGGGGTGACCCTGAACTCCCTGGCGGCGGCCGGTCTGGTGCGCGAGCTGCGCGCGGGAGCCCTCGCCCCCGCTTCGCGCGCCTTCGCCGGCGACGTGGCCCCCTGGCTGCCGCACGGCTTCTAGCCGGTGTCCGAACCGGGGCGCCCCGCTAGCGGGCCTGGCACCCCGGGCACCAGAAGAGGTTGCGGGCGGCGAGACCGGCGGTGCGGATCTCGCCGCCGCAGATGTGGCAGGGCATGGCGGCCCTGCGGTAGACGTACACCTCGCCGCCGTGGTCGTCCACCCTCGGCGGGCGGCCCATGGCCTCGGGCAGGTGCTCGTCGCGGACGGTGTCGATGCGGTTGTTGCGCACGCCCTCGCGCATGAGGAGGACCAGGTCGGCCCAGATCGCGTCCCACTCGCCGCGGCCGAGGTCCTTGCCGAGGCGGTACGGGTCGATGCCGTGCCGGAAGAGGACCTCGGCGCGGTAGACGTTGCCGACGCCCGAGACGACCTTCTGGTCCATGAGCAGGGCGGCCACCGTGGTGCGGGAGCGGGAGATCCGGGCCCAGGCGCGGTCGGGGTCGTCGGTGGGGCGCAGCGGGTCCGGGCCGAGCCGCTCGTGTATCGCCTTCTTCTCGCCCTCGCCGATGAGCGCGCACGCGGTGGGGCCGCGCAGGTCGGCGTAGTGGTCCTCGTTCAGCAGCCGGAGCCGGACGGTGTCGGTGGCGGGCGGGGCGGGGGCCGGGCCGAAGCCGAGCTTCCCGAAGAGGCCGAGGTGGATGTGGATCCAGGCGTCGCCGAGTTCGAGGAACAGGTGCTTGCCGTGCGCCTCGGCGGATTCCAGCGCGCGGCCGTCGAGCAGGGCCGCGCTCTCGGCGAACCGGCCCTGCGGGCTGCTCACCCGGACCGGCCGACCGGCGAAGCGCTCGGTGTGGTCCTGGGCGAGGCGGTGGATCGTATGCCCCTCGGGCACGACAGTTCTCCTCGGAAACGAAAGCCGGGACGTGGCCACCCGGAAACGAAAAACCGGCCGCGCCGCCCCGGAGGGCGCCGCGGCCGGAAGCGGGATCAGCCCTGCGGGTGGTGCGCCGGGATCGGGGGGAGCTCGCCGGTGGCCTCGTAGGCGGAGAGCATGTCGATGCGGCGGGTGTGGCGCTCCTCGTCGGAGTACGGGGTCTTCAGGAAGGCGTCGATGAAGCTGACGACCTCGTCCTGGGTGTGCATGCGGCCGCCGACGGAGATCACGTTGGCGTTGTTGTGCTCGCGGCCGAGCTCGGCGGTCTGGACGCTCCACGCGAGGATGGCGCGGATGCCCTTCACCTTGTTCGCGGCGATCTGCTCGCCGTTGCCGGAGCCGCCGATCACGATGCCGAGGCTGCCGGCGTCCGCGGCGGTCTTCTCCGCGGCGCGGAGGCAGAACGGCGGGTAGTCGTCCACCGCGTCGTAGATGTGGGGCCCGCAGTCGACGGGCTCGTGGCCGTTGTTCTTGAGCCAGTCCACCAGGTGGTTCTTGAGCTCAAAGCCGGCATGGTCGGATCCGAGGTACACGCGCATGGTCCGAGTGTGGCACGAGCCGGGCCGCGGACCCGCCGCGGGGTGTCGCGTAAGTCACTTCTAAAGCTCAAGTAAACCCAAAGAACGCAGATGGGACACCGTGGGACCTAGGTCCTGGACGTTCGTCCCAGCGCAACGATCCGGATTGGGGTCTTCCGCCCTGAGTTCATCTCGGGTTTGAATGCCGGGGCTCGCCACCCGAGAACCTAAGGATCCGTCCATGAGCTCCACGACGACCCTTCAGAAGGAAGGCGCCTCCACCGGCAATCCCGGTGACGGCAAGCCCTCCGACGGTCTGAAAGCCGGTCTCAAGAACCGCCACCTGTCCATGATCGCCATCGGCGGTGTCATCGGCGCAGGCCTCTTCGTCGGCTCCGGCGGCGGTATCGCCAAGACCGGCCCCGCCATCCTGATCTCCTACGCGCTCGTCGGCGCGATGGTCGTCTTCGTCATGCGGATGCTGGGCGAGATGGCGGCCGCCAGCCCGAACTCCGGCTCCTTCTCCGCCTACGCCGACCGGGCGCTGGGCCGCTGGGCCGGTTTCTCCATCGGCTGGCTGTACTGGTTCTTCTGGGTCGTCGTCCTGGCCGTGGAGGCCACCGCCGGCGCCGTCATCCTCGAGGGCTGGGTCCCGGCCGTCCCGCAGTGGGCCTGGGCGCTGATCGTGATGGCCGTGCTGACGGTCACCAACCTCGGCTCGGTCGCCTCGTACGGCGAGTTCGAGTTCTGGTTCGCGGGCATCAAGGTGGTCGCCATCGGCGGCTTCGTGATCGTCGGTCTGCTGGCCGTCTTCGGCGTGCTGCCGGGCTCGGACAACCCGGGTGCGGGCTTCGCCCACCTCACCGACACGGGCGGCTTCATGCCGAACGGGTGGGGCTCGGTCCTCACCGGTGTGCTGATGGTCGTCTTCTCCTTCATGGGCAGCGAGATCGTCACGCTGGCCGCCGGCGAGTCCGAGGACCCGCGGCGCGCGGTCACCAAGGCCACCAACTCGGTGATCTGGCGCATCGGAGTCTTCTACCTGGGCTCGATCTTCATCGTGCTGACCCTGCTGCCGTGGAACGACAAGTCGATCGTCGAGAAGGGCTCGTACGTCGCCGCCCTGGACTCGATCGGCATCGCGCACGCCGGCCAGATCATGAACGTGATCGTCCTGACGGCCGTCCTGTCCTGCCTGAACTCGGGCCTGTACACCGCCTCCCGCATGGCCTTCTCGCTGGGCGAGCGCGGTGACGCCCCGAAGGCCTTCGCCAAGGTCAACAAGCGCGGCGTGCCGATGGCCGCGATCCTCGGCTCGGTCGTCTTCGGCTTCGTCGCCGTCTACTTCAACTACGCCTTCAAGGACACCGTCTTCAGCTTCCTGCTGAACGCCTCGGGCGCGATCGCGCTGTTCGTGTGGCTGGTGATCTGCCTGACCCAGCTGCGGATGCGCGGGATCCTCATGCGCGAGGCCCCGGAGAAGGTGACGGTGAAGATGTGGTTCTTCCCGTACCTGACCTGGGCCACCGCCGCGATGATCACCTTCGTCCTCGGCTACATGGTCTACGACAAGGACAACCGCGAGACCGTCCTGCTGTCGCTCCTGGTCGCCGCCGTGGTGATCGCGATCGGCGTGGCACGGCAGCTGCGCCGCAAGGCGGCCCTGAAGACCGCCGCGTAACGGCTCCGGACATGACGGCAGCCCCGGACCGCGCCGTGCGGTCCGGGGCTGCCGTGCGGAGCGGGGGCGCCTACGCGCGGCCGAGCAGCTTCCAGGCGGCCGGCAGCAGGCCCATCGCCAGCGCCGCCTTGAGCGCGTCGCCGATCAGGAAGGGCGTCAGCCCGGCCGCGACGGCCGCGCCGAAGGACATCCCGGTGGACAGGGCGAGGTAGGGCACGCCGACGGCGTAGATGAGCGCGGAGCCCAGCACCATCGTGCCGGCGGTGCGCAGCACCGAGCGGTCGGCGCCGCGCCGGGCGAGGGCGCCCACGACGGTGGCGGCGAGCAGCATGCCGAGCACGTAGCCGAAGGAGGCGCCGCCCGCGCCGGAGCTGCCGCCGGCGAACCACGGCACGCCGGCCATGCCGACGAGGGCGTAGAGCGCCAGCGACAGGAAGCCGCGGCGGGCCCCGAAGGCGGTACCGACCAGGAGGGCGGCGAAGGTCTGCCCGGTGACGGGGACCGGGGAGCCGGGGACGGGCACGGCGATCTGCGCGGCCAGGCCGGTGAGCGCGGCTCCGCCGGCGACGAGGGCGATGTCGCGGACGCGGCTCGCGGGCAGCAGGTCGGCGAGGACGGCGCCGGGCCGGAAGGAGACGGAAGCAGTGCTCATCGGGGACTCCGCAGGGGGTGGGGGCGGCAGGGACGATCACCGACGTTAGTCCCGGGTCCGGGGTCCCATCAGGGTCGCCCGGGACAAAGCCGTACTCCCCGGTTTGGTGGGGAGTGCACAAAGACCCCGCTCAGCGCCCGAGTTGGAGTGATCCGCATCACGGGCGATGACTGCTGACACGTCCGTTTTGCGCGGATGGGCGCTCTCCGGAGAGACTGTAGGGTCCCTCCAACTGTCGCGGAGCCCCCACCGCCGCCAGGCCTTAGAGAGTACGAGCACCCCTCATGCGCGACCTGCCGTCCGCCCCTCCCGGCACCACGGACGAGCTCCTCCCAGCGGAGCCCCTGAGCCACAGCCTCAAACAGCGCCACCTGACCATGCTGGGTCTCGGCGGGGTGATCGGTGCCGGGCTGTTCGTCGGCTCCGGCGCCGGCATCACCATCGCCGGCCCCGCGATCATCTGCTCGTACCTGCTCGCGGGTGTCCTCGCGATGCTGGTGATGCGGGCGCTGGGCGAGATGTCGGCGGCGATGCCCGCCTCCGGTTCCTTCTCCGTCTACGCGGAGAAGGCGCTCGGCCGCTGGGCCGGCTTCTCGGCCGGCTGGCTGTACTGGTTCCTGCTGGTCGTGGTGCTGGCCGTGGAGGCCACCGCCGCGGCGAAGATCGCGAACGGCTGGCTGCCCTCGGTGGACCAGTGGGTCTGGGTGCTCGTCTTCATGGTGGTCTTCACCGTGAGCAACCTGGCCGCCGTGCGGAACTTCGGCGAGTTCGAGTTCTGGTTCGCGGCCCTGAAGGTCGGCGCGATCGTGCTGTTCCTAATCCTGGGCACGCTGGCCATCTTCGGCCTCCTCCCCGACACCGACCCGATCGGCATGGCCAATCTGACCGGCCAGGGCGGCTTCTTCCCCAACGGCGCGAGCGGCGTGGTCGCCGGCATGCTGGCCGTCGTCTTCGCCTTCGGCGGCCTGGAGGTCGTCACCATCGCGGCCGCCGAGTCGGACGACCCGGCCCGGTCCGTGGCCCGCGCGGTGCGCAGCGCCGTGTGGCGCATCCTCTTCTTCTACGTCGGCTCGATGCTGGTCATCGTGACCCTGCTGCCGTGGGACTCGCTGGAGCCGGGGCAGAGCCCGTACGTGGCCGTCCTCGACTCGATCGGCATCGCGCACGCGGGCCAGATCATGGACGTCGTGATCTTCGTGGCCCTGCTGTCGGCGCTCAACGCGAACCTGTACGGGTCCTCGCGCATGGTGTTCTCGCTGGCGGAGCGGGGCGAGGCGCCGAAGTCCCTGCTGAAGGTGTCGGGCGGCGGGGTGCCGCGCCGGGCGGTCTTCGCATCGGTGGCCTTCGGGTTCGTCTCGGTGGTGCTGAACCTGCTCTGGCCGGACACGATCTTCCTCTACATGCTCAACGCGGTCGGCGCGGTGCTGCTGTTCGTCTGGGCCCTGATCGCGGTCTCGCAGCTCAGGCTGCGAAAGAAGATCGAGCGGGAGATGCCGGAGCGGCTGACGCTGCCGATGTGGCTGTTCCCGTACGCGACGTGGGCGGCGCTGATCGGGATGGCCACGGTGCTGGTCCTGATGCTGTTCGACGATGCGGCGCGGCCGCAGCTGCTGTGGTCCACGGGGGCCGCGGCCGCGGTGCTGCTGGTGGCGTGGATCCGGGAGATCCGGGCCGGGCGGGCCGTCCGGCCCTGACGCGGACGGTGTGCACGGGACGGGCCCGGGGCTTTCGCCCCGGGCCCGTCGCGGTTGCGCGGCGCCGCGATCACGGCCGGTGAAACGGGCGTCCGGATGATGGACACTAAACGTCCGATAAACGGACGGTGGGCAGACTGGGGCACCTCATCCCGTCCCCCCGCACACCGGACAGGCATCTCCCCCATGAGCCAGAGCACCCTGACCCCGCCCGAGCGACAGGCGCCGGACCGGCCCGAAGCCGGATCGCCCCTCGGGAACGGACTCAAGCAGCGCCACCTTTCGATGATCGCCCTCGGCGGGGTCATCGGCGCGGGCCTCTTCGTCGGCTCCGGCGCCGGCATCGCGGCCGCCGGCCCCTCGATCGTGCTCGCGTACGCCGCTTCCGGGCTGCTCGTGATGTTCGTGATGCGCATGCTCGGCGAGATGTCCGCCGCGAACCCCTCCTCGGGCTCCTTCTCCGTGCACGCGGACCGGGCGATCGGCCCGTGGGCGGGCTTCACCGCCGGCTGGATGTTCTGGACGCTGCTGTGCGTGGGCGTGGCCGTGGAAGCCATCGGCGCGGCGCACATCATGACGGGCTGGTTCCCGGGCACCCCCTCGTGGATGTGGGTGCTGGTCTTCATGGCGATGTTCTGCGGCTCCAACCTGGCCGCCGTCTCCAACTTCGGCGAGTTCGAGTTCTGGTTCGCCGCGCTGAAGATCGGCGCGATCGGTCTGTTCCTCGGCCTCGGCGTGCTCGCCGTCCTGGGCGTACTGCCCGGCACCGACTCCCCCGGCTCGGCCAACCTGCTCCACGACGGCGGCTTCCTGCCCAACGGCACGAACGGCCTGCTGCTGGGTCTGCTCGCTTCCGTGTTCGCCTACGGCGGCCTGGAGACGGTGACCATCGCCGCGGCCGAGTCCGAGAACCCGGTCAGGGCCGTGGCCAAGGCCGTGCGCACCACCATGTGGCGGATCGGCATCGTCTACGTCGGCTCGATGCTGGTCATCGTCACCCTGCTCCCGTGGAACGACCCGTCGGTGACGACGGACGGTCCCTACGCCGCCACCCTGAACCACCTCGGCATCCCGCACGTCGGCCAGATCATGAACGTGGTCATCCTGATCGCCCTGCTGTCCGCGATGAACGCCAACATCTACGGCTCCTCGCGCATGGCCTACTCCCTCGTCTCCCGCGGCCAGGGCCCCCGGGCGCTGGGCAAGGTCAGCGGCGGGGTGCCGCGCCGCGCGGTGCTCGCCTCCTCGGGCTTCGGCTTCGCGACCGTGCTGCTGTCGTACTGGTACCCCGACACCCTCTTCGCCTGGCTGCTGAACATGGTCGGCGGCGTCATCCTCGTCGTCTGGGGCTTCATCGCCTTCTCCCAGTTCAAGCTGCGGCGCCGGCTGGAGCGCGAGGCCCCCGAGAAGCTGGTCGTGAAGATGTGGGGCTTCCCGTACTTGACCTGGGTCGCACTGGCGGGGGTCGTCGCCATCCTGGCCCTGATGGCGACGCAGGACGACACGCGGCTCCAGCTCGTCTTCACCGGCGGCCTGACCGTGGCCCTCGCCGCCACCGGCTACGTCGTCCAGCGCCGGGCGGCGGCGCGCGAAGCGGCGTAACTCCCGCCCTGCGGCGGCCCGGAGGCCGGACTCATGCGATCGCACGGGTCCGGCCTCCGGCGTTTCCGAGGTCCCGACAAGAGAGGCGACCCTTACGTGAGCTGCGGAATAGATACTGCTAGCGTGCAGTTGCGCATTAATTGCAATAAGCGATTGGCACGCTGAGGGGACCGGATAACACGCATGGCCATCTACACGCTTCCTGAGCTTCCTTACGACTACGCGGCTCTCGAGCCGGTGATCAACCCGCAGATCATCGAGCTGCACCACGACAAGCACCACGCGGCCTACGTCACGGGCGCCAACAACACGCTGGAGCAGCTGGAGGAGGCGCGCGAGAAGGAGAACTGGGGCGCGCTGAACGGCCTGGAGAAGAACCTCGCGTTCCACCTCTCCGGCCACATCCTGCACAGCATCTACTGGCACAACATGGCCAGCCCGAAGACCGGCGAGGGCGGCGGCGAGCCCACCGCGGCCGACGGCCTGGGCGAGCTGAGCGACGCGATCACCGAGTCCTTCGGCTCCTTCGCGAAGTTCAAGAAGCAGCTGACCTTCGCCGCCTCCGCGACCCAGGGTTCCGGCTGGGGCGTGCTGGCGTACGAGCCGGTCAGCGGCCGCCTCGTCGTCGAGCAGGTCTACGACCACCAGGGCAACGTGGGCATCGCGAGCACCCCGGTCCTGGTCTTCGACGCCTGGGAGCACGCCTTCTACCTTCAGTACAAGAACCAGAAGGTGGACTTCATCGAGGCGATGTGGAACGTCGTCAACTGGCAGGACGTGGCCAAGCGCTACGCCGACGCCAAGGCCAACACCCCGCTGCTGATCCCCGCCAAGGGCTGATCGGCGCCACCAGCCGTCCGCCTCGTGATCGTCTTCTCAACCTTCACGTGCGGGCGTGTCCACCAGAAGGCCCCCGCGAGGACGTGACTCGCGGGGGTCCTCTGCGTCCACCAGGCCGTCCACCTCGCCGACCACCGTGAACTCCCGCGCCAGACCCGTCTCGTGGAGCCGCGCGAACGGGGTGAAGGGGACGCCGAACTCGGACTCGCCGCGGTCGAAGTTCCAGCTCTTGTGCACCTGGAAGCGGTAGTCGCTCACCACGGAGCCGTCCTCGTGGACCCGTACCGTGCCGCTGATCCGGTACTGGGCCCCGCGCAGGGCCAGCCACCAGTCCGCGCTGCCGCCCTCGCGGGCCCGCCGGGTGATCAGCACCCCGCGCCAGCCGCTGTCGGCCGCGTACGCGCCGGGCTCGCCGAGCGTCCGCGCGGCCTCCCGCCACTCGGCCAGGCGCCGGTCCACGTCCTGCCGTACGGCGGGCACCGCGAGCAGCGCCCGCGCGTCGACCCGGTACGGGCGGCCCGTGCCGCGGAGGTAGTGGCGCAGGGTGCCGGCGGCCTGGCGGACCCCGAGGGCCGTCCACAGCGGGGGCACCGCAACGCAGGCCGCCCGCAGCACCCGGTCTCGGGGGCGTGCGGGCAGGCTGCCGTGCGCGGCGTTGTCGTTCGGTATCGCGGGCTCCGCCCGGCCGCCGCTGCGGCCGAGCGGTTCCTCCCGTGTCGGACCAGTCCCCATAGGGGGACGTTAAGGGAGGAACCGGACCCCTGCTAGTCGGAAGCCCGCCGGGCTGGTCCGACTAGTCGAAGATCGGGCCCTGCGTGCGGGTGCGCTTGATCTCGTAGAACCCCGGGGTGGAGGCGACGAGCAGGGTGCCGTCCCAGAGGCGGGCGGCGGCCTCGCCGCGGGGGGCGGGGGTGACGACCGGGCCGAAGAAGGCGACCTCTTCGCCGTCGGCGCCCGGCACGGAGATGACCGGGGTGCCGACCTCCTGGCCGACGCGGTTGATGCCGTCGTTGTGGGAGTCGCGCAGGACCTCGTCGTACTCGTCGGAGTCCGCGAAGTGGATGAGCTCGGCGGGCAGGCCGACCTCGTTCAGGGCCTCGGCGATCGCCTCACGGGTCGGGCCGGTGCCCTCGTTGTGGAAGCGGGTGCCGAGCGCGGTGTAGAGCTTGCCGGTGACCTCGTCGCCGAACTTCTGCTGGGCGGCGACGACCACGCGGACCGGGGCCCAGCCCTTGGGGCCGAGCAGGTCCCGGTAGACCTCGGGCAGTTCGTCGAGCTTGTTCTCGTTCAGGACCGCGAGGCTCATCACGTGCCAGCGGACCTCGACGTCACGGACCTTCTCGACCTCCAGCATCCAGCGGGACGTCATCCAGGCCCAGGGGCAGAGCGGGTCGAACCAGAAGTCGACAGCGGTCTTCTCGCGCACCTGGGTGTCAGCCATGTCTCTCCTCAGATCGGAACGTTCCTCCCTGCCCAACCGCTCCGGCCGCACACGCATTCCCCCGTGGGAGGATTCGGTCAGGTATCGCGATCACGCACGAAGGAGTGCACGTGCCCGGAGAGAATCTGTCCCGTGACGAGGCCCGCGAACGGGCCGAGCTGCTGTCCGTCGACGGGTACGAGGTGGTCCTCGATCTGAGGTCCGCGGTGGACGAGGCCGAACCGGCCGACGGACCCAGGACCTTCCGCTCGGTGACCACCGTGCGCTTCCGCGCCGCCGCTCCGGGGGCATCGAGCTTCGCGGACCTCGTCGCGCCCCGGGTGAACGCCGTGACCCTCAACGGGCGCGAGCTGGACCCGGCCGTCGTCTTCGACGGCGCGCGGATCGCCCTGGACGAGCTGGCCTCCGAGAACGTGCTCGTGGTCGACGCCGACTGCGCGTACAGCCGGACCGGCGAGGGCATGCACCGCTTCGTGGACCCGGAGGACGGCGAGGTCTACCTCTACACCCAGTACGAGCCGGCCGACGCCCGGCGGGTGTACGCGAACTTCGAGCAGCCCGACCTCAAGGCCCCGTACCGCTTCGAGGTGACGGCGCCCGAGGGCTGGCAGGTCTGGAGCAACGGGGCCGAGGAGTCCCGCGAGGGGCAGACCCGGCGCTTCGCCGAGACCGCGCCGATCTCCACGTACATCACGTGCGTGGTGGCGGGGCCGTACCACTACGTCACGGACTCCTACACCCGCGGGGACCTGACGATCCCGCTGGGCGCGATCTGCCGCAAGGGGCTGGCGAAGCACTTCGACGCGGACGAGGTGTTCCTCGTCACGAAGCAGGGCTTCGACCTCTTCCACGAGATCTTCGACTACCCGTACCCCTTCGGGAAGTACGACCAGGCCTTCGTGCCGGAGTACAACCTGGGCGCGATGGAGAACCCGGGGATGGTGACCTTCCGGGAGGAGTACATCTTCCGCGGGAAGGTCACGCAGGCCTCGTACGAGCGGCGCGCGAACACGATCCTGCACGAGATGGCGCACATGTGGTTCGGCGACCTGGTCACCATGAAGTGGTGGGACGACCTGTGGCTGAAGGAGTCCTTCGCGGACTTCATGGGCTCCTTCGCGCTGGTCGAGGCCACCCGCTTCGACCAGGCGTGGGTCACCTTCGCCAACAGCCGCAAGGCGTGGGCCTACCGGGCCGACCAGCTGCCGTCCACGCACCCGGTCACGGCCGACATCCGTGACCTGGAGGACGCGAAGCTGAACTTCGACGGCATCACCTACGCCAAGGGCGCGGCGGTGCTCAAGCAGCTCGTGGCGTACGTGGGCCGGGACGCCTTCCTGGAGGGCGCCCGCCGCTACTTCAAGGCGAACGCCTACGGGAACACCACCCTGGACGACCTGCTGTCGGTGCTCGCCGAGGTCTCCGGCCGGGACATGGCCGAGTGGTCGCGGGCCTGGCTGCAGACGGCCGGCGTGAACGCGCTGACCCCGGTGGTGACCTGCGACGCGGGCGGCCGGGTGACCGAGCTGGCGGTGGTCCAGGACGGGGACGAGCTCCGTCCTCACCGGGTCGCGGTGGGCCTGTACCGGCTGGACCCGGACGGCGCCCTGGTGCGCTACGCGCGGGCCGAGGCGGACGTCGCGGGGGCCCGGACCGTCATCGGCGAGCTGGCCGGGCAGGAGAAGCCCGCCCTGGTGCTCGTCAACGACGAGGACCTGACGTACTGCAAGATCCGCTTCGACGAGGCCTCGCTGGCCTCGCTGCGCTCGCACCTGGGCTCGGTGACGGACCCGCTGAGCCGCGCGCTGTGCTGGTCGGCGCTGTGGAACCTGACGCGCGACGGGCTGATGCCGGCCCGGGACTTCGTCTCGCTCGTCGTGGCCCACGCGGGCCGGGAGACGGACGTCGGCGTCCTGCAGATGCTGCACGCGCAGGCGCTGACCGCGGTCACCCACTACGCGGCGCCCGGCTGGCGGGAGCAGGGCGGCAAGGTGCTGGCCGCGTGCGCGCTGCAGGAACTGCGGTTCGCGGAGCCGGGGTCGGAGCACCAGCTCACGTGGGCCCGCTTCTTCGCGGCGGGCGCGGCGACCGAGGGCGACTTCCAGCTGCTGCTGGGTCTGCTGGAGGGATCGGCGCGGATCGACGGGCTGGAGGTGGACCAGGAGCTGCGCTGGGACTTCCTGCTGCCGCTGGCCGCGCACGGGGCGGTCGGCGAGGAGGTCGTCGCGGCCGAACTCGCCCGGGACGACACGGCGTCGGGCAAGCGGCACCAGGTCCGGTGCCTGGCGGCGCGGCCGTCGGCGGCGGTCAAGGACCAGGCGTGGGCCGCTGTGGTCGAGTCGGACGCGCTGTCGAACGCGCTGGTCGAGGCGACGATCGCGGGCATGCAGCGCTCTTCGCAGCGGCCCCTGCTCTCGCCGTACACGAAGCCCTACTTCGCCGCCATCGAGCGGATCTGGGCCGACCGGTCGATCCAGATCGGCATGGACGTGGTGCGGGGGCTGTACCCGTCCCTCCAGGACTCCCAGGAGACCCTGGACGCGACGGACGCCTGGCTCTCGGCGCACGAGTCGGCCGCGCCGGCGCTGCGGCGCCTGGTCCTGGAGTCCCGTGACGACCTGGCCCGTGCGCTGCGCGCCCAGGCCTGCGACGTGGCCGCGGGCTGACCCGCGCCTCAAACCCCGGCGGGGCCGGTTTTTCCGGCCCCGCCGGTGTGTGCGCCCCGGATGGCGGCACCCGGGCTGGTCAGCGGCGTGTGCCATCGGCAGTCGAACGTCCGTACTTTAGCCCCGTCTTGTCCCGATTTGCCGACGGATGTGTAACAGGGGTTAGCGAGGCCATGGCCTGAGGGAATCTCAGCGTCATGAACCACAACGCACCCCTCCCCCTCGCCCACCTCACCGACAACCGCCCCCGCGTGCTGTCGCTGACCCAGCTCCGCGAGCACGGGGTCACCGCCTCCGACGCCGCCGAGCGGTCCTGGCAGCAGATCCTGCCGGGGGTGTTCCTGCTCCATTCCGGGCCCGCGACGAGCGAGGAGCGGCTGCACGCGGCGCTCCTCTACGCGGGCCGCCGGGGGGACGAGGTCATGATCACGGGGCTGGCCGCCCTCGCCCTGTACCGGTTCTCCTCCGTCCCCGCCCTGCTCGGCCTCCCGCAGATCGACGTGCTCGTCCCGAACACCCGCCGGCTGCGCTCCGCCGGAGAGGTCCGCATCGTCCGGGCGCACACCCCGCCCCGGCCGGTGGAGGTCACCGGGCTGCCGGTCGCCCCCGTCGCCCGCGCCGTCGCCGACGCCGTCGCCCACCTCTCCGACGCCGGTACGGTCCGGCGCCTGCTCAGCGAAGCCGTCCGCGCCGGGCACTGCGAACCGGCGGCCGTGGTGCGGGAGCTGACGGTGGCCCGGCTGCTGAACCGCCCGCACGTGGTGGACGCCGTCGAATCGCTGCTCGCCGAGGGGCGGGCCATCGCCGAGGACCGGCTGTACCAGCTCGTACGGGGCTTCGAGCTCCCCGAGCCCGTCTGGAACGTGGACCTGCGGCTGCCCGGCGGCCCGCACCTGGGCGGGGTCGACGCGTACTGGCCGGAGCAGGCGGTGGCCGTGGAGATCGACACCCGGGCCCCGCGCCAGGGCGAGGACGAGGCGTGGACGGAGTCCGTGCGCAAGCGGGAGACCCTGGAGCGGTGCGGGATCACCGTCCTGCACATCACCCCGCGCAAGCTCCGCGACTGGCCCGAGCAGCAGGCGGCGGTCGTACGGACCGCCCTGACGGCCTCCGCCGACCGCGAGCCCGCCGCCTACCTCGTCGTCCTGCCCAGGTGACGGGCCCACTGCTGAGGGGCCCGCTGCTGAGGGGCCCACGGCCGAGGGGCCTGCCGCCGGAGCGCCTACCGCGCAGGCCGCCAAGGCGGCGCGGGCAGCGCCGGATTGGCCGGCGAGTACTCCGGGGCGCTCCACAGCAGCCGCCCCGGGTGCACGCTCTCCACCACCGACTCGATCCGGAACCGGACCCGCCGGTCCCCGCCCGCCCCGAACTCGGGTTCCGCCCGCCCGCTGAGCTGGAGCACCGCCCCGCTCTCCCAGTCGGGGAACAGCAGCCCGGCCCGCGGATCGGCCAGCAGGTTCCCCAGGGTCAGGAACATCGCGTTGCCCGCGTAGTCGGGCCAGGCCAGTTCCGTCGGGGACAGCACCTCGACGAAGCCCGGCATTCCGCCCCGGTGGCTCGCGTCGGCCCCGTCCTCCCCCGCGGACGTGGCGACGAAGAAGGTGTCGGCGGCGCGGACGGCCCGTTCCTGGTCGGGGGTGAGCGCGTCCCCGCGCCGCACGACACCGGCTCCATCGGCGGCGAGCTGGACAGGCTGCCGCTTCTGGAGGTACTTGGGGCAGTTGGCGAAGACCCGTTCGGCCGACAGCGCGAACCCGCCGGGGGTCACCTCCAGGGTTCCCCCCAGCCGCATCCGGCGCCGGGTGCGCGGGTCGAGGGAGATGGTCCCGACCCGGGTGCCGGCGGTGGCCAGCGCCCCGGCGAGCGGATCACCCTCGGGGACGCCCCCCTTGACCGCGATCCGGTCCGGCCCGGTGGCCCGTACGAACCCGGGGGCGCCGGTCAGCAGTGAGGCCCAGAACCGGCCCCCGCCGTCGGCCGCGCCGACGACCAGGTGCGGCTGCAGTCCCAGGAAGGCCGCGGCCACGTCCTTGATGTGCGGGGTGACGGACCGGCCGACGTGCACGGCGTGCTCGCGGACACCGACCCGCTCCTGGACGGCCAGCGAGCCCCAGTGGTACCCGGACATTAGAAGAACCCGCAGGTCGGGGCCCCCGCAGTGGGAGCCTCGGCGCCTTCGGCGCCGCTCGGCACGGAGATCTCCAGACGGGTCCCGTCGGGGTCGTGGAAGAAGATCCCGCCGGAGGCCGCCCCTTCGCCGTGGGCGACGACCCCCTCGTAGGCGAAGTCGACGCCCAGGTCGCGCAGCCGCTCCTCGTACGCCCTGACCTCCTCGATGGCGTCCGCGGAGAGCGCCAGGTGGTGCAGTCCGGCCGCGCCGGGCGCGTAGGCCCCCTCGGCCTGCTGCCACAGGGTCAGGACGAGCTCGCCGTCCTGGCCGAGGAACGCGAAGCGCCGGTCCTCCTCGGTGCCCTCGCCGAGCAGCTCGAAGCCGAGGCCGTCCCGGTAGAACACGAGCGACCGGGCCAGGTCCGTGACGTTGAGGCCCACGTGGCCGGTGCGCAGCTTGCTGATGACGGTCGTCACAACGGTTCCTTTCCCGGAAACCACTCAATTTCTAACCTTCTAAATTGAGATTAATGGTTAGAGATCGAGGAGTCAACCGCTCACGTACTCTTGAAGGGTTAGTGCCACGAGGAGGCGGACATGACGGCGGCGGACAAGACGACGGCGGACCCACGACCCCTGACCGGGGAACCGGTGGCCCTGGACCTGATCAACACCCGGTGGGTCCAGGAGGGCGAGGCCGTCGACCTCTTCGCGGGGGCCTTCGGGCTCACCCGCGTCGAAGGGCTGGCGCTCTGGCTGGAGAGCGCCGGGCTGGCCGGCCGCTTCCGCGCGGACGCCGCGACCCTGGTCCACCTGCTCACCGCCCGCGAGGCACTGGCCCGCGCGGTCGCGGACCCCGCCGACGAGAGCGCCCGCGCCCTGGTCGACGCCGTCCTGGAGCACGGGCGGATCAGGGCGACCCTGACCGCCGAGGGGCCCGGGGAGCGGACCGAGTTCGACGACCCGACCTGGGGCCCGGCCTGGACGGCCGCCCGCGACTACCTGGAACTGCTGGGCTCCGACCCCGGCCGGATCCGCAAGTGCGCCTCCGAGACCTGCGTCCTGCGCTTCCACGACACCTCGCGCAACGGCACCCGCCGCTGGTGCTCGATGTCGGCCTGCGGAAACCGGGCGAAGGCGTCCCGTCACTACGCGCGCACGCGCGAGCGCTGAACGCGCCGAAGTTGTCACACCCGATCTGAGACCGCCGCCCGCCCCGCCACCGGCGCACGGTCGGGGAGTCTACAAATCCACGTTCCACCCCGAAGGTTCGTACCCGTTCACCCCGGTACGGGCCTTCTGGCGTATGTCCCGAGCTGGCGGGTGTCCGCCACGGCAGGTATCGGTCCGTGACAACTCTCCCCAAAGAGCTGTCACTTACGCGAGGCTGACCGGTCATCCGGCACCGAAATCCGGACCGTACCTTTCACTTAGCCAGGGATGCTGATGACCCTCGACTCCCCCGCTCGTTCCAAAGACGGCGCCATACCCGGGGCCCGGCGCGCCGCGCGCGTCGCGGCCGCGGCCGGCCTGGTGGCCGCCCTCGCGGCCACCGGTGCCATGCCCGTCTTCGCGGCGACCGGCACGAACACCCCCGCGCCCAACCCCGCCGTGAAGTCGGCCGACGAGAAGCTCGGCTCGGCCGATGCCGAACTGCTTCAGGAAGCCAAGACCAAGGGCGAGAAGACCGTCACGGTCATGGTCGCCACGGCCCCCGGCGAGACCCAGCAAGTGGCCAAGCAGCTCGACGACGTCCAGGGCGCCTCGGTGGGCCAGACGTACGACAAGCTCGGCTACGTGCGGGCCACCCTGCCGACCGACAAGGCGGAGGCCGCGCTGAAGGCGGCCGCCAAGCTGTCCACCGTGCACGGCATCGACCTGCGGCACGAGATCCAGCTTCCGGACCCCCGTCCGGACGCGGACCGCGAGACGGGGACGGTGAAGCGGACCGCCGCCGAGACCTACCCCGGCCCGGACAAGAACACCCCGGCGAAGAACCCGTACAACCCGTCCTTCGAGACGGGTTCGCTGGACTTCCTCAAGAAGAACCCCAAGGCCGACGGCCGCGGCGTGACCATCGGTGTCCTGGACTCGGGTGTCGACCTCGGTCACCCCGCGCTCCAGAAGACCACCACCGGCGAGCGCAAGATCGTCGACTGGGTCACCGCGACCGACCCGCTCGCCGACAACGACGCCACCTGGCGGGCGCAGATCACCCCGGTCGCCGGTGGCACCTTCACCGCGGGCGGCGGGACCTGGAAGGCCCCCGAGGGCTCGTTCCAGTGGAGCCGCTTCACCGAGTCGATCACCGCGACCGGTGACATGAAGGGCGACGTCAACCGGGACGGGGACACCACCGACCGGTTCGGCCTGCTCTACGACCCGGTCGCCGGGACCGTCCGCGTCGACACCGACCAGGACAACGACTTCACGAACAACGAGCCGATGAAGCCGTACAAGGACGGCTACCAGATCGGCTACTTCGGCACGGACAACCCGGCGACCGACGTCGCCGAGCGCATTCCGTTCGTGATCGAGATCCGCAAGGACGTCCCGATGGACCCGCTGGGCGGTGACTGGGTCGGCAAGAAGGCCGACTTCGTCAACGTCGGCATCATCGAGTCCGAGCACGGCACGCACGTCGCGGGCATCACCGCCGCCAACGGCCTGTTCGGCGGGGCGATGAACGGCGAGGCGCCCGGCGCCAAGATCGTCTCCTCGCGCGCCTGCTCCTGGTCCGGCGGCTGCACCAACATCGCGCTGACCGAGGGCATGATCGACCTCGTCGTCAACCGCGGTGTGGACATCGTCAACATGTCGATCGGCGGCCTGCCGGCCCTGAACGACGGCAACAACGCGCGCTCCGAGCTCTACAAGAACCTCATCGACACCTACGGTGTCCAGCTCGTCATCTCGGCGGGCAACGAGGGCCCCGGCATCAACACCATCGGCGACCCCGGTCTCGCGGACAAGGTCATCTCCGTCGGTGCGGCGGTCTCCAAGGAGACCTGGGCGGCCAACTACGGCTCCGGCGTGACCAAGAAGTACAACATGTTCCCCTTCTCCTCCCGCGGTCCGCGTGAGGACGGCGGGTTCACGCCGACGATCACCGCCCCCGGCGCGTCGATCAACTCCATCCAGACCTGGCTGCCCGGTGCACCGGTGAAGGAGGCCGGCTACAACCTGCCGGCCGGTTACGGCATGCTCCAGGGCACCTCGATGTCCTCGCCGCAGGCGGCGGGCGCCAGCGCCCTGCTGATCTCGGCCGCCAAGCAGCAGAAGATCGCCCTCACCCCGGCGGCCCTGCGCATCGCGCTCACCAGCAGCGCGAAGAAGATCGACGACGTCCCGGCGCACGCCCAGGGCGCGGGCCTGATCAACATCCCCGGCGCGTGGGAGTCCATCCAGCGCGGCGCGAAGGCCAACGAGTTCACCGTCAAGGCCCCGGTCGACACCGCGATCGACCAGTTCCTGAAGACCCCGGGCTTCGGCACCGGCGTCTACGACCGCGAGGGCGGCCTGAAGGTCGGCCAGAAGAAGGTCTACGACGTCGTCGTCACCCGCACCACGGGCGTCAAGTACGGCACCCCGCACCAGCTCAGCTGGCGCAACAACGACGGCACCTTCAAGGTCATCGGCGGCTACGACTACGTCACCCTGCCCCTGAACAAGCCCGTCACCATCAAGGTCGAGGCCAAGGCCAAGACCGCCGGCGTCCACAGCGGCATCCTGCAGCTCGACGACCCCACCACCGAGGGCATCGACAAGCAGATCCTCTCCACGGTCGTCGTCTCCACCCCGCTGGCCAAGCCGGCGTACGCCTACTCGGACACCTCGTCCGTGCAGCGCAACAGCCACAAGTCGTACTTCGTGACCGTCCCGGCGGGCGCGAAGACCCTCGAGGTCGCCCTCGGCGGACTCGCGGCGAACAGCCAGACCCGCTTCATCTCGATCCACCCGTACGGTGTGGGCGTCGAGGACAGCGCGACGACCCAGTGCTACCCGAACTACGACAACCCGGCCAACCTGTGCCGCCCCGACCTGCGTTCGTACCCGAACCCGCAGCCGGGCGTCTGGGAGATCGAGGTCGAGTCGCGCCGTACGTCGCCGCTGCTCGACAACCCGTTCAAGCTGGACGTCTCCGTGCTCGGTGCGGCCTTCGACCCCGCGGTCAAGGTCCTCCCCGAGGTCAAGCAGGGCACCCCGGCGCCGGTCCAGTGGACCGTGAAGAACGACGGGGCCGCCATCTCCGGCGGCAAGCTCCAGGGTGGTGCCCTCGGCTCCGCGAAGGTCGCCAAGCCGACCATCGCCGCCGGTGAGACCCACACCACCGAGGTCACGATCGGCGAGGGCGTCTCCCGCCTCGACATCGCGATCGGCAACGTCTCCGACGCCGCCGCCGACCTCGACCTGGACGTGTACAAGGACGGCGTCAAGGTCGGCACCTCCGCCGACGGCGACTCCGAGGAGGCCGTGACGCTCCTCAACCCGGCCGCGGGCACCTACACCGTCGAGGTGTTCGGCTACGCGATCCCGTCCGGCTCCACCACGTACGACTACCGCGACGTCTACTACTCGGCCGCCCTGGGCTCCGTCCAGGTCGACGAGGCCGCCGCGGTCAACCTCGCCAACGGCGCCTCGGCGACTGTCTCCGCGAACGTGCTGGTCAACAGCGCCGCCCCGGAAGGCCGCCAGTTCTTCGGCGAGGTCAAGCTGCTCAACGCCCGCGGCACCGCCGCCGGCACCGGCAGCGTGCAGATCGAGAAGGTCCTGCCGTAACGGCCGAGACCTGCTGACCGCATGACGGAGGGGCCGGCGCCCGAGGCGCCGGCCCCTTCGCGCTGCCCGGGCCCGCCCGGTGGCAGGATGCCGGTATGCCGAACATACGAAGAGGGGCCAACGCCCCTTTGACCACCGGCCCGTTCCGCATCACCGTGGCGCGCACGGCCCGGCCCGGAACCCCGGCCGTGGCCGGCGCGGCGATCCTGCTGGACGCCGTCGGCCGGGTCCGGGACGACGCCGACGTCCTCCTGGCGGCCGGACCCCGGCACCCCTCCGGCGCGGTACGGCACCTCGGCGGAGCCGAGGAGGGCGGGCTGCTCGTCCAGCGGCTGGAGGTGGACCCCGACGACGTGGAACCTTCCGTGCAGCGGATCCTGATCGCCGCCCTCACGGCCGGGGGCACCTTCGGAGCGGTCGACGGGCTGTCCGTGGAGGTGGCGGCCGGCGACGGCACGCCGATGGCCCGGTACGAGGTGACGGACGCGGCGATGGACACCGCGCTGGTGCTCGGCGAGTGCTACCGCCGCAACGGCGCCTGGCGGTTCCGCGCGGTGGGCCAGGGCTACACCGGCGGCCCGGACGCCCTCGCCGCCGACTACGGCATCCGGCCGCAGGCGCTCCCGGCCGCCCCGGCGCCCCCGGTGGACGGTCCCGTACCGACCGAGGTCGACAAGGTCAGCGCGGCCGGCGCGGCCCCCGGGTCCGGCCCGGCCACCGCGCCAGGCACCGCGGGCCCCTCCGCGGGCACCGCAGGCCCCGTGGCCGAGGTGCCCCCGCCCGCTCCGGCCGCCTCCCCGCCCGCTCCGGCCGCCTCCCCAGCCGCTCCGGCCGCCTTCCCGGCCCTCGTGGAGCACGCCCCCGTGGAGCACGGGCCGCCGGGCGGCTGGTCCGAGGCCGACGGGCTGCACGAGGGCTACGGCGAGCAGGTCCTCACCCTGGTGCACCCGGACCCCGGCGGTCCGGCGCTGCTGGAGTACGAGACGCTCGGCCCCACGGACTCCCACACCTGGTTCACCTGCCTCCGGATCGATGATCCGGACGACCCGGTCCAGCTGTTCTACCGCGCCTCCAACGGCCTGCGGGGGCAGCAGCTGGCCTTCGGCCGGGGCTCCCGGATCATCCGGCTGCGCGTCGAGGCGAACTGCCGCTGGCGGCTGCGGCTGCGCCCGGCCGGGACCGCCCGGGCGCTGCGGTCCGGCGCCTCGGGGCAGGGCTCCGCCGTCCTGTCGTACGCCGGCCCGCCGGCCCTGCTCGGGGTCCGGCGCGGGCGCGGGGGCGACGACGCCTGGCTGAAGGTGATGACCGTCCGGGAGGACGGGCTCGGCCACCTCGTCGCGCAGCCCAACCACCGGCACCCGGTGACGGGCCCGCTCGCCGTGGGCCCCGGCGGGGTGTGCCACGTCCAGCTGGAGGCTCCCGAGGCCATCGCGTGGGAGCTCGACGTGCGGCCCCTGAACACCGCCCCGGTGCTGGACCGGAAGCTGTCCGGGCGGGGCCCGGAGGTCGTGCTGGTGCCGGGCAGGGGGGCGAGGGCGGAGGTCCGGCACGACGGCATGGTCACCCCGCTGTTCGCCCTGGACGAGCACCTGTTCCCCGGGGACAGGCTCTGCACCGGGCCGGGGGTCCACGATCTGCCGCCCGGCCCGGTCTCCGTCCGCGCCTCCGGAAAATGGAGCCTCCGGGTCCGCGACTGACCGGCCCGCGGCCCGGCCGCGGCCCGTTCCGCGCCGCAGATCGTCCGTAGTACGGACAATGGATTGGACAAGGCTCGTGGGGTCGAACGCATGATGGCTTCACGCGCGCCCGCGTCGTACGTACCAAGAGGAGTCACCGTGAGGGTCGGAATCGTCGGAGCCACCGGACAGGTCGGCGGAGTCATGCGCGGCATCCTCGCCGAGCGCAAGTTCCCGGTGGACGAGCTGCGGCTGTTCGCCTCGGCCCGTTCGGCCGGCTCCACCCTCGAATGGGAGGGCCGCGAGATCACCATCGAGGACGCCTCCACGGCCGACTACTCCGGCCTGGACATCGTGCTCTTCTCCGCGGGCGGCGCCACCTCCAAGGCCCTCGCCGAGAAGGTCGCCTCGCAGGGCGCCGTCGTGATCGACAACTCCTCCGCCTGGCGGCGCGACCCCGAGGTCCCCCTCGTCGTCTCCGAGGTCAACCCGCACGCGATCAAGAACCGCCCCAAGGGCATCATCGCGAACCCGAACTGCACCACGATGGCCGCGATGCCCGTGCTGCGCCCGCTGCACGACGAGGCCGGCCTGAACGCGCTGATCGCCACCACCTACCAGGCCGTGTCCGGCTCTGGCCTGGCGGGCGTCGCCGAGCTCAAGGGCCAGGCCTGCGCGGTGTCCGAGGCCGCCGACCAGCTGACCTTCGACGGCGACGCGGTGGAGTTCCCGGAGCCGGCCGTCTACAAGCGTCCGATCGCCTACAACGTGATCCCGCTCGCGGGCTCGATCGTCGACGACGGCTCCTTCGAGACCGACGAGGAGCAGAAGCTCCGCAACGAGTCCCGCAAGATCCTGGAGATCCCGGAGCTCAAGGTCTCGGGCACCTGCGTGCGCGTGCCCGTCTTCGCCGGCCACTCCCTCCAGGTCAACGTCCGCTTCGACCGTCCGCTGAGCGTCGAGCGCGCCTACGAGCTGCTGAAGGACGCCCCGGGCGTCGAGCTCTCGGAGATCCCGACCCCGCTGCAGGCCGCCGGCAAGGACGCCTCGTACGTGGGCCGCATCCGCGTCGACGAGACCACCGAGAACGGCCTCGCGCTGTTCCTCTCCAACGACAACCTCCGCAAGGGTGCCGCGCTGAACGCGGTCCAGATCGCGGAGCTGGTCGCGGACGAGCTGCGCGGCTGATCCGCGCACAGCGCGCACCGGCGGAGGGCGGCACCGTGACGGTGCCGCCCTCCGGCGTTCCCGGTGCCGGTACCGCTAGACGGCCCGAGCCCGGCGGACCTCGAAGAGGTAGCAGCCGAACTCGGCCGCGCGGACATGGACGAGCGCGGTCCGCGGGTCCTCGAAGGCCTCCGCCAGCGCCCGGCCGATCACCGCCTCCGGGTCCCCGGCGAGGTCGAGCACCCGCCCGCCGAGGATGTGGCCCGCGGCGTCGTAGCGGCGGGCCGTGCGCAGGGCGCCGGGGTGCGCGAAGGGCAGGCCGGCCCCGGGGACCGGTCCTCCGCAGTCGGCGGCGTGGATGAACACCGGGCCCTGCTCGTCGTAGGCCCCGGGATCGGCGCCCGTCTCGGCGGCCCAGCGGCGCAGCGGGGCGTACGCGACGAGGGCGATCCGTTCGCCGGGGACGCTGCGGCGCAGGCAGCAGCGCAGCGGAGCGCCGCCCTCCGGGTCCTCGTACGGGGCGCAGGGCCGCCCGGCGTCGTCGAGGACGCGCAGGCGGGCGAGGGCCGCGGGGGCGATGGCGAGCACGGTGTGGGCGGTCACGTGGGTGGTCATGGGGCTCAGGATGCGCGGGGCGGACCGTGCGGAGCTGGCGGAAATCGGACGTCGAGTTTCGCCCGTGGATTACTCCGGCGCGGTGGCCCATCCCGCGTGGAAGGATGGGCCGGAACGTCACCATCGAAGGAGATGACCGCGTGCCAGGCACGAATCTGACCCGTGAAGAGGCTCAGCAGCGCGCGAAGCTGCTCAGTGTCGACTCGTACGAGATCGAGCTCGATCTCAGCGGAGCGCAGGAGGGTGGCACGTACCCCTCCGTGACCACCGTGCGCTTCCAGTCCGCCGAGGCCGGCGCCGAGACCTTCATCGACCTGGTCGCCCCGGCCGTGCACGAGGTCGTCCTCAACGGCAGGTCCCTCGACGTCGCGGCCGTCTTCCGGGATTCCCGGATCGCGCTCGCGCACCTCGCGGCCGGGGCCAACGAGCTCCGCGTCGTCGCCGACTGCGCCTACACCAACACCGGTGAGGGTCTGCACCGCTTCGTCGACCCGGTCGACGAGCAGGCGTACCTGTACACCCAGTTCGAGGTCCCGGACGCGCGGCGCGTGTTCGCGAACTTCGAGCAGCCCGACCTGAAGGCGACGTTCCGGTTCACCGTGACGGCCCCGGAGGGCTGGACGGTCATCTCGAACTCCCCGACGCCCGCGGTTCCGGCCGACAACGTCTGGCGCTTCGAGCCGACCCCGCGCATCTCCACGTACATCACGGCCCTGATCGTCGGCCCGTACCACGCGGTGCACAGCTCCTACGAGGGCACGGACGGGCAGTCCGTCCCGCTCGGCATCTACTGCCGTCCCTCGCTCGCCGAGTTCCTCGACGCCGACGCGATCTTCGACGTGACCCGGCAGGGCTTCACCTGGTTCCAGGAGAAGTTCGCGTACGACTACCCCTTCGCGAAGTACGACCAGCTCTTCGTGCCGGAGTTCAACGCGGGCGCCATGGAGAACGCGGGCGCGGTCACCATCCGCGACCAGTACGTCTTCCGCTCGAAGGTGACGGACGCGGCGTACGAGACGCGCGCCGAGACGATCCTCCACGAGCTCGCGCACATGTGGTTCGGCGACCTCGTCACCATGGAGTGGTGGAACGACCTGTGGCTGAACGAGTCGTTCGCCACCTACACCTCCATCGCCTGCCAGGCGTACGCGGAGGGCTCGAAGTGGCCGCACGCCTGGACCTCCTTCGCCAACTCCATGAAGACCTGGGCGTACCGGCAGGACCAGCTGCCCTCCACCCACCCGATCATGGCCGACATCCGTGACCTGGACGACGTCCTGGTCAACTTCGACGGCATCACCTACGCCAAGGGCGCCTCGGTCCTCAAGCAGCTCGTGGCCTACGTCGGCCAGGACGCCTTCTTCAAGGGCGTGCAGGCGTACTTCAAGGCGCACGCCTTCGGCAACACCCGCCTGTCGGACCTGCTGGGCGCCCTGGAGGAGACCTCCGGCCGCGATCTGACCGCCTGGTCGAAGGCGTGGCTGGAGACGGCCGGCATCAACATCCTGCGCCCGGAGATCGAGACGGACGAGAACGGTGCCATCACCGCCTTCGCCGTCCGCCAGGAGGCCCCGGCGCTGCCCGCCGGCGCCAAGGGCGAGCCGGTCCTGCGGCCGCACCGCATCGCGGTCGGCCTGTACGAGCTGACCGACGGCAAGCTGGTGCGCGGCGACCGCATCGAGCTGGACATCGACGGCGACCTGACGGCCGTGCCCGAGCTGATCGGCCGGACCCGTCCGGCCGTGGTGCTGCTGAACGACGACGACCTGTCGTACGCCAAGGTCCGCCTCGACGAGGTGTCCCTGGCCAACGTCACCGCGCACCTGGGCGACTTCACCGAGTCGCTGCCGCGCGCACTGTGCTGGGCCTCGGCCTGGGACATGACCCGCGACGGCGAACTGGCCACCCGCGACTACCTCGCCCTCGTCCTGTCGGGCATCGGCAAGGAGTCCGACATCGGCGTCGTCCAGTCGCTGCACCGCCAGGTCAAGCTGGCCGTGGAGCTGTACGCCGACCCGGCCTGGCGCGACCAGGGCCTGGCCGTCTGGACGGAGGCCGCGCTGGAGCACCTGCGTGCGGCCGAGCCGGGCAGCGACCACCAGCTGGCGTGGGCCCGCGCCTTCGCGGCGACGGCCCGCACCGAGGAGCAGCTGACCTACCTGGGGGCGCTGCTCGACGGCTCCGCCGAGGTCAAGGGCCTGGCCGTGGACACCGAGCTGCGCTGGGCGTTCCTGGAGCGGCTGGTGGCCACGGGTGTCGCCGACGAGCCGGCCATCGCGGCCGAGCTGGAGCGGGACAGGACCGCGGCGGGCGAGCGGCACGCGGCGACCGCGCGGGCCGCGCGTCCGACGGCGGAGGCCAAGGCGGAGGCGTGGGCCTCGGTCGTCGAGGGCGACTCGCTGCCGAACGCGGTGCAGGAGGCGGTGATCGGGGGCTTCGTCCAGACCGACCAGCGCGAGCTCCTCGCCCCGTACACGGCGAAGTACTTCGCTGCGGTCAAGGAGGTCTGGGAGACCCGGAGCCACGAGATCGCGCAGCAGATCGCGGTGGGGCTCTACCCGTCCCTCCAGGTCTCCGCGGAGACCCTCGCGGCGACGGACGCCTGGCTGGCCTCGGCCGAGCCGAACGCGGCCCTGCGCCGGCTCGTCTCGGAGTCCCGCGCGGGCGTGGAGCGCGCGCTGCGCGCCCAGGCGGCCGACGCGGCTGCCGCAGCCCAGGCCTGACCGGAGCCCGGACGCCGGGCGGTGCCGGACCCTCCGGCCCCGCCCGGCCCCGTGCCCGCGCCCTGCGGGGCGGCTACGGCCGGGCCGCGGCGACGGCCCGTAGGGCCGCCAGGACGTGGGACACGGCCGGCGCCGATTCCGAGCCGCGCCGCAGGGCCGCGATGACGTGCCGGGTCGGCCGGTCCCGGGACAGCACGCGCACGGCGACGCCGGAGGCGCGGCTCGCCACCATGCGGGGCACCAGGGCCACCCCCATGCCGGCCTCCACCATGGCGAGGATCGCCGTCCAGCCGGACGCCGAGTGGGCCTGCTCCGGGACGAAGCCCGCGGCCTCGCACGCGTTGCGGGTGATCTCCGACCAGGGCCCGGAGCCGCCGTAGATCCACGGGTCCCCGGACAGGTCCGCGAGCCGCAGCTCGCCCGCCCGCGCCAGCGGGTGGTCCGGGGGCAGCGCCACGTCGAGGGGGTCCTCGAGCAGGGTCCTGCGGGTGAAGCGGGGGTCCCGCGCGGTCGGGGCGTGGGCGGCGAGGGAGAGCGCGAGGTCGACGACCCCGGCGGACAGCAGCTCGTAGGACTCGGCGGCCTCGGTCTCCCGTACGCGGACCTCCACGCCGGGGTGCGAGCGCCTCAGCGCGGCCACCGCCGGGACCACGAGGACCGGTACGGCGGTGGAGAAGGCGCCGATCCGCACCTCGCCCGCCTCCCCCGCGAGGTATCCGGTGAGTTCCGCGTCGGCCCGCTCCAGTTGCGCGAACACGGCCTCCGCGTGCCGCAGTACCAGCTGCGCCGCGTCGGTGAGCCGGACCCGGCGCCCCTGGGCCTCCAGCAGCGGGACCCCCAGCATCCTGGCCAGGTTGGTCAGCTGCTGCGAAACGGCCGAGGGCGTCATGTGCAGCGCCTCGGCCGTCGCGGTCACGGTCCCCCGCTCGGCGAGGGTCCGCAGGATCCGCAGCTTCTTGATGTCCCACTCGATCATGGGACCGAACCTACCGCCGGGCACCCAGACCCACGCCGCCCAGGATCAGCGCCATGCACAGGAGCTGCGTCGGGCCGGTCGTCTCGCCGAGGAGCAGCAGACCGAGGCCGGCGACGCAGACCGGCTGGAGGTAGTAGACGACTCCGGCGCGGGCGGCGCCGATCATCGAGACGGCCTTGTTCCAGGCGAAGAAGGCGACGGCGGAGGAGAAGACGCCGACGTACAGGAGCATTCCGGCCGTGGAGGGGGTGACCTGGAAGCCGCCCTGGACGCCGACGGACACGGCGTAGGCGGGGGCGAGCATCAGGGCGCCGAGGACGAAGGTGGTCAGCAGGAAGGCGAGGCCGCCCAGTTCGGCGGGCTTGCGCTTGAGGAGCGCGCTGTACGTGGCGAAGGACAGGGCGGCGCCGAACATCCACAGGTCGCCGGCGGCGAAGTCGAAGCGGATGGATCCCTTGCCGACCAGGAGCAGCACGCCGAGGGCGGCGAGGACCAGGCCGAAGGTGCGCCGGGCTCCGAGCTTCTCGCCGCCGAGCCGGGCGTACAGGGCCATGATGACCGGCGAGGCGGCCATGATCATGCCCATGTTGGACGCGGAGGTGGTCAGGCCGGCCTGGTGGACGAGGGTGTTGTAGAGGGTGACGCCGAAGAGCGTGGCCAGGGCGATGTAGCCGAAGTGCTTGCGGAGCAGGGCCCGCTGCTGCCAGGCCTGCCGGGCGGCGAAAGGGGCGACGGCCACCGTGGCGATCACCCAGCGCCAGAACACGGCCTGGACGGGCGGGATGCTGTCGGCCATGCCGCGGGTGGCGACGAAGCTGCCGGACCAGACGACCGTCGCGAGCAGGGCGAGGAGGACGCCGAGACCGGCGGCCCCCTTCTTCGCCTTGCCGGGTGCTGCTTCCTGCGGGACGGTGCGGACTGGGTCCATGACGGCCACGGTGTGTCTCCCCCTCGGGGTTCGGAGTGTCGGTTCGTCGGTCTACCGTCGCACCGGGGCACCCGTCAGGTCCATCGAAACATTTCGATGGGTTTCTTCAGCGGAAGTGAAAGGTCCGGTCTTCGGCCGTCGCGCGGGGCCGGCCGCGAGCTGGCCCGCGACGGTGGCGCCGAAGGCGATCACCATGCCCAGCACCTGCACCGGCGACAGGGCCTGGCCCAGGGCGGCCCACCCGATGACGGCGGCCGTGAGCGGCGAGAGCGGGCCGAGGAGGGTGACGGAGGTGGCGGTGAGCTGCCCGATGCCGCGGAACCAGAGCCAGTACGCGATGCCGGTGTTGATCAGCATCATGTAGCCGTAGCCGAGGAAGGCCTTGCCGTCGAGGGCCGGCGGCGCTCCCTCCACCAGTGCGGCGACCGGGATGATGATCAGTCCGCCCGCGGTGAGCTGCCAGCCGGTCATGGCCAGCGGGCCGACGCCCTCCGGGCGCCCCCACCGCTTGGTCATGACGATGCCCGCACCCATCGACACGGAGGAGACGACGCCGGCCACCAGCCCGACCGGGTCGAGCTGCGCCTGCGCGGTCAGCACCACCATGCCGACGCCGAAGGCCGCCACGACGGCGCAGACCACGGTCCGCAGCCGGGCCCGCTCGCCCAGGAGGAGCGCGGCGAGCCCCACGACGAACAGCGGCCCCAGGGAGCCCAGTACGGCCGCGACCCCGCCGGGCAGGCGGTAGGCGGAGAGGAACAGGAGCGGGAAGAAGGCGCCGATGTTGAGCCCGCCGAGGACGGCGGCCTTCCACCACCACTGGCCCGTGGGCAGCTTCCGGGCGAGGGCCGTGAGCAGCAGCCCGGCGGGCAGGGCGCGCATCACGCCGGTGAACAGCGGCCGGTCGGGCGGCAGCAGCTCGGAGGCCACGAAGTAGGTGGAGCCCCAGGAGACGGGGGCCAGGGCGGTCAGGGCGATGGTGGCGATGCGCTTCATGACGGACGCTCCTGTGGCAGGGACGAGCGGCTCGGCGGCTCGGCGAGTAGCTCACTTGAAAGTAGCTTAGTGTTAAGCTACTTTTTCGCAAGCAACTTTCTTGCCACCGAACGAGCGGAAGCCGGATACTGCGCCCATGACCGACAAAGCCCCCGTCGACGCGGTCGACGCGATCGCGGACCAGTGGTTCGCGGTACGACCCGAGCTGGACACCACGCCCATGGCCGTCTTCGGACGGATCTACCGGATCTCCAAAGCCATGGGCGACGCGATGGAAAAGGCCTACGGGCGCTACGGAATCTCGCGCGGGGAGTTCGACGTCGTCGCCACGCTGCGCCGCAGCGGAGCCCCGTACACCCTCTCCCCCCGCCAGCTCTCGGCCACGCTGATGCTCACCACGGGCGGGATGACGGGACGGCTGGACAAGCTGGAGAAGGCCGGGCTGCTGCGCCGGAGCCCCGATCCGGACGACCGGCGGGGGCTGCGGGTGACCATCACCGACCGGGGCCTCGCGCTCATCGACGAGGCCGTCACGGCGGGGCTGGAGGTGCAGCGCGAGGCGCTCACCGGGCTGGACGAGGCGGAGACCGCGACGCTCACCGCCCTGCTGCGCAAGGTGATGGCGGGGGTTCCGTAGCCGGGCCCGGGTACGACGAGGCGCCGGGTGTCCTCAAGGACATCCGGCGCCTTCGTTCAGTCTGTGGTTCGGTCTCGCTCGGTTCTCGTTCAGTTCTCGCTCTGCGTCTTGCGCGACTTGTCGCCGACCATCACCAGACCGGCGATGATCAGGAACAGCACGATCGGCGTGGCCACGTAGAGGCCGAGCGTCTGGGCGACGCTCAGGCCCGGACCCGGGTCGTCGCCGTCGTCACGGGTGACCGCGAGGGCGGGAGACGTCATCAGCAGCATCATCAGCGTCGTTCCGGCCGTGACGGCGCCGGCGCGCAGAGCGTTCTTCTTGTCCACGGTGCAAACGTAGCGAACACCTAAACACCGCGCGCGCCCGGGGGTGCCGTACGGGTTCCCGCCGCCCCCCGCACGGCCCCCAGCAGGGCGTTCGCCCGCGGCGAGGCGGCCAGTGCCTCCAGGCTCAGCGGCCGGCCCTCCGCGTCGGCCACCGGGAGCCGCCAGTTGGGGTACTGGTCCCAGGTGCCGGGCAGGTTCTGCGGCCGCCGGTCGCCCACCGCGTCGGGCAGCCACACCCCGACCAGCCGGGCCGGGGTGCGCAGCAGGAACGCGTACAGGGCCCGTACGGCGGCCTCCTCGCCCTTGGTGTCGAGCCCGAGGTCCTCCAGTACGTCCAGCCAGCGCGCGGTGTCGGCCGCGTCCTCGGCCCGCTCGCGCTCCGCCGGCCGGGTCAGCAGACCGAGCCGGTCGCGGAGTTCCACGTGGGAGCCGGCCAGTTTGGCGGCCGTGGGCGGCAGGTCGTGGGTGGTCACGGTGGCCAGGCAGTCGGCCCGCCAGCGCTCCGGCTCCAGCGGCTCCCCGTCGCCTCCCCAGTCCCGCTCGAACCACAGCACCGAGGTGCCCAGCACCCCGCGCCGGGCCAGCGCCTGGCGGACCCCCGGCTGCACGGTGCCGAGGTCCTCGCCGATGACCAGGGCTCCGGCCCGGTGCGCCTCCAGGACCAGCAGGGCGAGCATCGCCTCCCCGTCGTACGCGACGTACGCGCCTTCGGCGGGCGGGGACCCTTCCGGGATCCACCAGAGCCGGAAGAGTCCCATGACGTGGTCGATCCGCAGGGCGCCCGCGTACCGGAACACCCCCCGCAGCAGGGCCCGCAGCGGCGCGTACCCGGTGGCGGCCAGCCGGTCGGGCCGCCACGGGGGCAGCCCCCAGTCCTGGCCGCGCGCGTTGAAGGCGTCCGGCGGGGCGCCGACGGAGACGGCCCGGGCGTAGTGGGGAGCCCCAAAGGGAGCTTCGGCGGGGGCGCCGGTGGCGTCCGAGCCCTCCGGGTGCACCCCGACGGCCAGGTCGTGCACGATGCCGACGGCCATCCCGGCCTCCTTGGCGGCGCGCTGGGCGGCGGCGAGCTGGGCGTCCGTCAGCCAGACCAGCCAGCGGTGGAAGTCGGCCCGGGTCTTCGGGTCCTCCCCCGCGTGAGCGGCGCACCAGGCGGCGTGCCGGTCCAGCTCCGCACCCTGGGCGGCGCGGAACTCCGCGTACTCCGCCTCCCGTTCGGGCCCGCGCGGCACGGCGTAGAGCAGTTCCAGGGCGGCACGCTTGAGGGCCCAGACGGCGTCCCGGTCGATCAGCGCCCCCTTCTCCAGCACCTCGCGCCGCAACTGGGCTCCCCTATCGGCCAGTTCCCCGAGGGCGGCCCGGTCCGGGCAGTCGGCGTATTCCGGGACGTCCTCGATCCGCAGGTGCACCGGGTCGGGGAAGCGGCGCGAGGACGGCCGGTACGGGGAGGGGTCGGTCGGGGTGCCGGGCACGGCCGCGTGCAGCGGGTTGACCTGGACGAAGCCGGCTCCGTGGACGCGGCCCGCCCAGCGCGCCAGCTCCGCCAGGTCGCCCAGGTCGCCCATGCCCCAGGAGCGTTCGGAGAGAACCGAGTAGAGCTGGACGAGCAGCCCGTGGGTACGCTCGGGCGCCGCCGGGGCCCGGTCGGGGGCCACGATCAGGGTGGCGGTCGCGGTGCGGCCGTCGGGGGCCTGCGCGTGGATCAGGTGCACGCCGAGCGGCGGCTCGCCCGCTTCGGCCGCGCTCCAGGGCACCGCACCGGCCGCTGCCTCCGCCTCCGCGCGTGCCTCCGCCTCGGTCTCCGCCTCCAGTTGGGTGCGGGTGCCCGGGGGCAGTGCGGCCAGCTCCACGGGCGGCCGGGAGCCGGCCCACCACACCAGCACGTGCGGCAGCAGCCGGTACGCCGCTTCGTGCTCGGCCGCGGCCAGGTCGGCGCGTACGGACTCCGGGGTGTCCGTGTTCACCCCCAACTGCCGCAGTACGGCGGCGACGGTGGTTTCCGGGACCCGGAGGGTGACGTCCTCGGCGGGCTGGTAGGTGGTGGCGACTCCGTACAGGGCCGCGAGCCGGGCGAGGTCGTCCATCAGGTTCCTTGTCGTCTAGTCACCCGCGGCGGCCGCCGCGGCATGGGTGGTCGGCTCGCTGGTCAGCGGGGCCTCGCAGGCGAGCGGGGGCTCACTGGTCAGCGGCGCGTGCGCGGCGTCGGCGAGCGAGGGCTCGCTGGTGAGGGTCCGCTCGTCCGGTTCGGACTGCGCCGGCAGGTGGGCGAGCGGCGGGCGCCGTTTCGGGGCGGATATGGCGGAGCTGGCGCTTTCGGCGTTCGCGGACTTCGACTGTGCGGCCTTGGTGTTCACCGGCAGGTACTCCTTCGTGCGTGAGGATCGGTCAGGACCCGTGAATGGCTCCCACTGTGTCGGTCCGCGCGCCGTCCGCGCACCACCGACAGCGGAAATTCTCCCGTGCGGGCCGTGAATTCGCACAGACGTGCCTGTGTTCGCGCCGCGCACGAGAGGTGTTGCGGAGCTCCGCGCCGATCACCGCGCGTCCGGAGCCATCGGCCCCGGCGTGCGGGAACGTCGGGAACACCCTCCGCCGTGCGGCACGGAGAACATCCCAGCTCTACCCAGTCGGCCGCACCGCATTCCTGGCCGATCCAGGTCAGATCACCCGGCGACGTTGACACCCCGGCGTACGAATGGTGGGCTCTGGCTCATTCGTACGAGCGGGGGACGACTCGGGACGGGGTGGCTCCGTGCAGACCAGGGGCAGCAAGCGGGCCACGGCCACGGCCGCGGCGGTCGCCGTCATAGGCGCGCTGCTGAGCGGCTCGGCGGTGGTGGGTTCCCCCACCGCCTTCACCGCGCCGACCGCACCGGACTCCCCCACCGCCGCGGACCCGGGGGCGGCGCCCGCCTCGTCCGCGTCCTCCGCGGCTCCGGCGGCCCTGCGCGAACCGGCGCCCGTTCCCGCCTCGGCCCCCGTGCTCGACCCCGGCGCCGATCCGGCGCGCACCGCCGACGGGGGGCCCGCGGTGTGGCCCCGGCCCCAGTCCATGGCCGCCGACCCGGCGCGCGCGGTGCCGCTGGGCGCCGAGGCCGTCCTGGTGCTGTCCGCGGGCGTGGACCCGGACGCCGCCCAGGTGGTGCGCGACGCCCTGCGCGGGGCGGGCGTACGGACCCTGCACGAGCGGGCCGACGGGGAACCGCTGCCCGCCGCCGGCCCCGTCGTACGGCTCCAGGGACCCGATGCCGAGCGGGCGCTGCGGGCCCTGGGCGCGGCCGCGGCCGGCGACCTGCCGGCGGGCGGCTACCGGCTGGCGGTGGGCCGCGACGGCGGGCGGGACACGGTCGCGCTGGCCGGCACCGGGGAGGACGGGCTGTTCCACGCGGCGCAGACGCTGCGCCAGTTGCTGGCCCAGGGCGGCGGGAAGGTGCCCGGGGTCCTCGTACGGGACTGGCCGACGGCGCCGGTGCGCGGGATCACGGAGGGGTTCTACGGAACTCCGTGGACGGCCGCCCAGCGGCTCGCGCAGGTGGAGTTCATGGGCCGCACCAAGCTGAACCGGCTGCTGCTGGCACCCGGTGACGACCCGTACCGGACCACGGAGTGGCGCCGCGACTACCCGGCGGCGCGGGCCGCGGAGTTGCGGGAGCTGGCCGGCCGGGCGCGGGCCAACAAGGTGGTCCTCGCCTGGGCGGTGGCGCCCGGGCAGTCGATGTGCCTGGCCTCCTCGGCGGACCGGGCGGCGCTCGCCCGCAAGCTGGACGCCATGTGGGACCTCGGGTTCCGGGCGTTCCAGGTGCAGTTCCAGGACGTCAGCTACACCGAGTGGGGCTGCCGGGCCGACCGGGAACGGTACGGCAGGGGCCCGGCGGCGGCCGCGAAGGCGCACGCGGAGGTGGCGGGCGAGCTGGCCGCGCACCTGGCCCGGCGCTATCCGGGAGCGCCCGCGCTGTCGCTGCTGCCGACGGAGTACTACCAGGAGGGCGCGACGCCCTACCGGACCGCGCTGGCCGCCGCCCTGGACGGCCGGGTGGAGGTGGCCTGGACCGGCGTCGGCGTGGTGCCCCGCACGATCACCGGGCCGGAGATGACCGGGGCGCGCTCCGCGCTCGGGCAGCGCCCCCTGGTCACCATGGACAACTACCCGGTCAACGACTGGGACCCGGGCCGGATCTTCCTCGGCCCGTACGCGGGACGGGACCCGGTGGTCGCGCGCGGTTCCGCGGCCGTGCTGGCCAACGCGATGCCCCAGGGCACCCTGTCGCGCATCCCGCTGTTCACGGCGGCGGACTTCACCTGGAACCCGCGCGGCTACCGGGCCGCCGACTCCTGGGCGGCGGCCGTGGCCTCGCTCGCCGGACCCGACCCCAGGGCCCGCGAAGCCCTGGCGGCGCTGGCCGGGAACAACGCCTCCTCCGGCCTCGCCCAGCCCGAGTCGGCCTATCTGGTCCCCCTGATGGACGAGTTCTGGCGGGCCCGGAGCTCCGGTGACCCGGCGGCGGGCGCACGGCTGCGCGCCGCCTTCCGCGTGCTGCGCGAGGCCCCGGACCGGCTGCCCGCGCTCGCGGAGGAGGCAGGGCCCTGGCTGTCGCGGCTCGCGCGCTACGGGGCGGCCGGGGAACTGGCCCTCGACGTCCTCCAGGCGCAGGCCCGCGGGGACGGAGCGGCGGCCTGGCAGGCCTCGCAGGCCCTCAGCACCGCCCGCGCGGCGCTGTCCGGGGCCGAGAGCGCCCGGGTCGACAAGGCGGTGCTGGACCCCTTCCTGGCCCGGGCCGCGGCCGAGGCCGACGCCTGGACCGGCGCGGCCCTGACGCCGGGCACGGTGACCCGGCAGGACGACGCGTGGACGGTCGCTCTGTCCGCCGCGCGGCCGGTGTCGGTGGTGACCGTGATGACGGACCCGCTGCCGCCGGGCAGCCGGGGCGCCGTGATCGAGGCCCACGTACCGGGAGAGGGCTGGCGCAAGGTCGCGGAGGCCGCCGCCTCGGGCTGGACCCAGGCGGACGTGGGCGGCCTGCGGGCCGACGCGGTCCGGCTCGTCTGGTCCGGCCCGGCACCGGCGGTGCACAGCGTGGTCCCGTGGACGGCGGACGGCCCCGAGGCCCGCTTCGAGCTGCCGCAGACCGTGGACGCGGAGATCGGCGGGGCCCCGCAGCGGATCGTGGCGCAGTTGTCCGCGCTGCGTCCCGGCGAGGTCCGCGGGGCCCTGTCGGCTGCGCCGCCGCCGGGCATCTCGGTGCGCCTGCCGCAGACCGCGGCGGCCGCGCGCGGGACGACGGCCACGGTCCCGGTGGAGCTCACGGTGGCCGCGGGCACCGCGCCGGGCACCTACGAGGTCCCGGTCACCTTCGGCTCCGAGAAGCACACCCTGAAGGTCCGGGCCTTCCCGCGCACGGCCGGCCCGAACCTGCTGCGCTCCGCCGTGGCCTCGTCCTCGGCCGACGAGACGCCGGCGTTCCCCGCGTCCGGGGCGCTGGACGATTCCGCGGCCACCCGCTGGTCCTCGCCCGCGCAGGACGGAGCCTGGTGGCAGGCGGAGCTGCCGGCCGCGGCGCGGATCGGTCTGCTCCGTCTCCACTGGCAGGAGGCGTACCCGTCCCGGTTCCGGGTGGAGACCTCGGCGGACGGTGTCGCGTGGCACCCGTCGGCGACGGTCGCCTCGCGCGGCGGGGTGGACTCCGTCCACCTGGACCCGGCGGCCGCCCCGGCCCGCTTCGTCCGGGTCACCTGCGAAGCCCGCGCCACGCGCTACGGCTGCAGCCTGCTCTCCGCGGAGGCCTACGCACTGGCCCCGTAGGGGGCCGGGCAACCCTGCGGGGCGGAGCTCCCCCACCCGCCGTACCCGGGGGCCGGCCCGGGGCGGAGCCCCAGAGGGGTCCGGGGGCACAGGTCGCAGCGGTGCGCTCGCAGCCGGGCCCCCGGCTCAGCGGGCTACGACGCGACCGCCGCGGCGGTCAGGGGGACCCCGATGCGGTCCAGCGCGTCGTCCGCCCCGTACGGCTGGAGGTACGGCATCCAGCACGGATCCCGGTGCCCCGTCCCGATGATCCGCCAGGCCAGCCCCGACGGCGGAGCCGGCTGGTGCCGCAGGCGCCAGCCGAGGTCCACGAGGTGGCGGTCGGCCTTGACGTGGTTGCAGCGGCGGCACGCGGCGACGACGTTGTCCCAGGCGTGCTGCCCGCCCCGGCTGCGCGGGATGACGTGGTCGACACTGGTGGCGACGGCCCCGCAGTACATGCAGCGGCCGCCGTCCCGGGCGAACAGCGCGCGGCGGGTGAGTGGAACGGGCCCCCGGTAGGGGACCCGCACGAAGCGCTTGAGCCGAACCACGCTGGGCGCGGGGACGGCCCTTGTCGCACTGTGCAGAAAGGCGCCGGATTCTTCCAGGGAGACGGCTTTGTTCTCCAGGACGAGGACGAGCGCGCGACGGAGCGGTACGACGCCGAGGGGCTCGTACGACGCGTTGAGGACCAGGACGTGCGGCACGGACTGCCTCCTTGTACGCCGGCGGCGCGTGGCTCGCGCCGGGACGATCTGCTTTCCAGTCTCCCCTTACGGCTGGTCGAAGCGCCACCACGCGCCCGTAACGGGTCCGAGGTGTTTTCGACCACAACCGCTTCATCCCCGCGTGAGTCTGGTCTCTCCCTCGAACACGGCAACAAGTCAGGCCGAGTGCCCCGTTAGGGTGGATGGTCTGCCCGCCCACCCCTACCGCGGGCAGGACGCTACATCTGGAGGTTCCCGCCGTGCCCAGGCCTGCCGCCCTGCTCCCCCTCGCAGCCGACAACCCGGACGCGTCCGAAACGATCAGAGAAACCCACGAGAGCGTCACGAACGCCGCCAGTTTCATAGAGGAGAACTGGGCCGGATGGCTTTACCTGGGCCTGCGGATCCTGCTGATCCTGGTCATCGCCTTCGCCCTGCGCTCGGTGGTCCGCAAGTCGCTGACCAAGCTGATCACCCGGATGAACCGCGGCGCCGACGCCGTGGAGGGCACGGCCCTGAGCGGGCTGCTGGTCAACGCCGAGCGGCGCAGGCAGCGGTCCGAGGCCATCGGTTCGGTGCTGCGCTCGGTGGCCTCCTTCCTGATCCTCGGCACGGCGGCCCTGATGGTGCTCGGCGCGCTCGACATCAATCTGGGCCCGCTGCTGGCGAGTGCCGGTGTGGCCGGTGTGGCGATCGGTTTCGGCGCCCGGAACCTGGTCACGGACTTCCTCTCCGGCGTGTTCATGATCCTGGAGGACCAGTACGGCGTCGGCGACAAGATCGACGCCGGGGTGGCCTCGGGCGAGGTCGTCGAGGTGGGTCTGCGCGTGACCAAGCTGCGCGGCGACAGCGGCGAGATCTGGTACGTCCGCAACGGTGAGATCAAGCGGATCGGCAACCTCAGCCAGGGCTGGGCCACGGCGAGCGTCGCGGTCCAGGTCAAGCCCAACGAGAGCCTCGGCCGCATCCGCGAGGTGATCAAGGACATAGCCGACACCATGGCCAAGGAGTCCCCGTGGGACGAGCGGCTGTGGGGTCCGGTGGACGTGCTCGGCCTGGACGAGGTGCTGCTGGCCTCGATGTCGGTGTCCGTGTCGGCGAAGACGATGCCGGGCCAGCAGTTCGCCGTGGAGCGCGAGCTGCGCTGGCGGATCAAGGACGCCTTCGACGCGGCGGGCATCGGGATCGTCGGGGGCCTGCCGGCGCCCGAGGAGGACGCGGCCCCGGCCGACCCCTCGGCCTCCGTCGCCCCGCCGTCGGCGCTGGCGAACCCGACTTCCCCGCAGTCCCTGGCCACCGCGGAGATCCCGCATCCGGCCGCGGGCGGCGCGGGGTCCGGCCCGCGCGTCACGAAGTAGCCGCCCGGCCCGTACTGCGTACACACACCACTGCCCCCGTAGGTCCGACCTGCGGGGGCAGTGGTGTACGCAGTGCCATTGACACGGGCCAACACCAATAGGAAACTTACCTAACAGTTCACCCCGGTGAGAGAGAAGTCACCCCATGCCCGCCACCCCCGGTACGCCCAGCCTGTTGCGCGCCCTCAACGACCGGGCCGCGCTCGAGCTCCTGCTGACGCACGGTCCCCTGTCCCGGACCCGGATCGGGCATCTCACCGGCCTCTCGAAGCCCACCGCCTCCCAGTTGCTGGCCCGCCTGGAGGCCGCCGGGCTCGTCGTCCTCACCGGCACCGCCACCGGCCGCCCCGGCCCCAACGCGCAGCTCTATGCCGTCAACGCCCAGGCCGCGCACGTCGCCGGACTCGACGTCACCCCCGGCCGGATCCTCGCCTCCGTGGCCGACCTGGCCGGTGAGGTGGTCGGCAGCCACGAGCTCCCGTACGCGGAGGGCACCGGCCCGGTCGAGCAGGTCACCCGCGCCCTCGGCGAGGCCGTCAAGGACGCCGGGCTGCACCTCGCCGACATCCACCGGGTGGTCATCGCGACCCCCGGCTCCTTCGACCCCCGCACCGGGGTGCTGCGCTACGCGGACCACCTGGCGGGCTGGCAGTCCCCCACGCTCCTCGACGAGCTCGCCGCGGCCCTGCCGATGCCGGTCGAGTACGAGAACGACGTGAACCTCGCCGCCGTCGCCGAGCAGCGGCTCGGCGCCGCCCGCGGCCACGAGGACTTCGTCCTGCTGTGGAACGAGGAGGGCCTCGGGGCCGCCCTCGTGCTCGGCGGCCGGCTGCACCGCGGCTGGACCGGAGGCGCCGGGGAGGTCGGCTTCCTGCCGGTCGCCGGGCACCCGCTGGTCCGCCAGGTCACCCGGGTCAACTCCGGTGGCTACCAGGAACTGGCCGGCGTACAGGTACTGCCCGTGATGGCGGACCGGCTCGGCGTCGAGGCGCCGCCGGCCGCCGCGGCCGGGGCCGGTTCGGTGCACGGCGCCGTGTACGGGGCCGAGGCCGGGGCCATGGTCGAAGCGGCGGCCGCGCTGCTGGCCCAGGCCGCCGCCGCACCCGAAGGGGCCCACCTGGACCTCCTGCGGGAGTACGCCACCGCGCTGGCCACCGGTCTGGCCTCGCTGGTCGCCGTCCTGGACCCGGAGATCGTGATCCTCTCCGGTGCCCTGACCATCGCCGGCGGGGAACCGCTGCGCGAGCTCCTCGAAGCCGAGCTCGCCGACCTCGCCCCGTCCCGGCCCCGGCTGGTGACCGGCCAGGTCCGGGAACGGCCCGTACTGCGCGGGGCGCTGGAGAGCGCCCTCGCCTCGACCCGCGACGAGGTCTTCGACACCTCCCGCCGCTGAACCGCACCACCACCACCAGCACCGCCCGCACCACCCGCACGCCTCCCCGCACCACCCGCACGAGCCCGGGGCGCACGCAGCCCCGTACGGCACCCCCGCACCACCCGCCCCGCACCTCCCCCGCGTGCGCCCCCCGTCGCACCACCGGCTCCTCCCCACCCCTCCAGGAAGTCCCCCCGCGCAGAGAGTGACTCCGCCATGCCCGGAATCCGCCGCCTGACCGTCGCCGCGACCTCCCTCGCCGCGATATCCGTACTCGCCACCGCGTGTACGGGCTCCGCCTCCAACACGGCCGCCGACGACCCGAAGAAGGACGTCACCCTCAACTTCTGGCACGGCTGGTCCGCCCCCAGCGAGATCAAGGCCATCGAGGACAACATCGCCCGGTTCCAGAAGGCCCACCCGAACATCAAGGTGAACGTCACGGGCAACATGACGGACGACAAGATCAACCAGGCGCTGCGCGCCGGCGGGGAGAAGGCCCCCGACGTGGTCTCCTCCTTCACCACCGACAGCGTCGGCAAGTTCTGCAACACCGGCGCCTTCGCGGACCTGAACCCCTTCCTGAAGAAGTCCGGGGTCGACAAGGAGAAGGTCTTCCCCAAGACCCTCCTGGAGTACACCCAGTTCAACGGCAACCAGTGCACGCTGCCGCTGCTGAGCGACGCGTACGGCCTCGTCTACAACAAGACCGCCTTCGCGGCCGCCGGGATCACCGAACCCCCGAAGACGTGGAGCCAGTTCGTCGCCGACGCGCAGAAGCTGACGCTCCCGAAGGGGGATTCGTACCAGCAGCTCGGCATCATGCCCACCTACCACGGCTACGAGACCGCCCCCCAGCGGCTGGCCGCGATGTGGAGCCCGGCGTACTTCGGCGCCGACGGCACGTCGAACCTGGCCAAGGACCCCGGCTTCGCCCAGATGCTGACCGCGCAGAAGGACCTGGTCGCGAAGCTCGGCGGGTACGAGAAGCTGGAGAGGTTCCGCACCACCTTCGGTGACGAGTGGAGCGCCGAACACCCCTTCCACCTGGGCCTGGTGGCCATGCAGATCGACGGCGAGTGGCGCGCCAACATGGCCAAGGAAGCCGGGGTGAAGTTCGAGATCGGCACCGCGCCGATGCCCGTCCCCGACGACCGGATCGCCGACTACGGCAAGGGCTACCTCGCCGGCACGATCATGGGCATCTCCTCCGGCAGCAAGAAGCAGAACGCCGCCTGGGAGCTGACGAAGTACATGACGACCGACACCGAGGCAGTCGTGGAGTTCGCCAACGCCATCCACAACGTGCCCTCCACGCTGGACGCGCTGAACTCGCCGAAGCTCCAGGTGACCCCGGAGTTCAAGACCTTCATCGACATCGCCAAGCACCCGAAGTCGACCACCACCCCGGCGCAGGCGGACGGCGGCACCTACCAGCTGACCTTCACCGACTTCGCGTACAAGGTCGAGAAGGGCGAGGTCACGGACATCGCGGCCGGTCTCGCCAAGACCGACCAGCAGGTCGACACGGACATCGCGAAGGCCAAGTAGTCCGATGGCCGGCACCCTCTCCCCCGCGCTGCGCACCAAGCGCCGCAGGGCCGCACTGCGCACGGCGGCCTTCATGTCGCCCTGGCTGATCGGGTTCGGCGTCTTCTTCGCCTACCCGCTCGTCTCCACCGTCTACTTCTCCTTCACCAAGTACGACGGCTTCCGCCCGCCCGTCTTCAACGGGCTGGACAACTGGACCTACGTCTTCACCGACCTGCCGATGTTCTGGCCGGCCATGCGCAACACCCTGTGGCTGGTCGTGGTCATGGTCGCCTGCCGGGTCGCCTTCGGGCTCGGCACCGGCCTGCTCATCACCAAGATCAAGCTGGGTACGGGGGTCTTCCGCACCCTGTTCTACCTGCCGTACCTGGCCCCTCCGGTGGCGGCGACCCTCGCCTTCGTCTTCCTGCTCAACCCGGGCACCGGACCGGTGAACACCCTGCTGGACGCGGTCGGACTGCCCACGCCCGGCTGGTTCACCGACCCCGCCTGGTCCAAGCCGGCACTGACCGCGCTCGCGGTGTGGGGGGTCGGCGACCTGATGGTCATCTTCATGGCCGCGCTGCTCGACGTACCGCGCGAGCAGTACGAGGCCGCCGAGCTGGACGGGGCCGGGGCGCTCGCGCGCTTCCGCCACATCACCCTGCCGAACATCTCGCCGATCATCCTGTTCGCGGTGGTCACCGGCGTCATCCAGGCGATGCAGTTCTACACGCAGCCCCTGGTGGCGGGGAAGGTGGCGTCCGGCGTGATCGGCGGCTCGGGACAACCGACCGAGCCCGGCTACCCCGACAAGTCCACGCTGACCCTGCCCCAGGTCATCTACAACGTCGGCTTCCAGCGCTTCGACTACGGCACCGCCTGCGTGGTCGCCCTGGTGCTGTTCGCCCTCTCCATGGCCTTCACCGCGCTGCTGATGCGGCGGCGCGGCGGGCTGATCGAGGCAGGTGACTGAGGATCATGACCCAGACCATCACCCGCGGCGCGCGGCCGGCTCCGCGTCCCGCCGGATCCGGCACCCCGGACTCCGCGCGGGCCGTGCGCACCGCACGCCGCCGGGCCGCCCTGCACTGGGTGGCCGTGCACTCCCTCGGCGTCGCCGCGGCGCTCTTCTTCCTCCTCCCCTTCGTGTTCCTCTTCCTCACCTCCGTGATGAGCGACCAGCAGGCGCTGACCCGCGACCTGTGGCCGCACAGCTGGGAGTGGGGCAACTACGCGAAGGTGTGGGACACCCCCGGCTTCCTGACCTGGTGGCGCAACACCCTGCTGTACGCGGGCCTCGGCACCCTGCTGACCGTGGTCTCCTCGGTGCCCGTCGCCTACGCGCTCGCCAAGTTCCGCTTCCGCGGCCGGCGGCTGTCGCTGCTGCTCGTGATCGCCATGATGATGCTGCCGCCCCAGGTGGTCGTCATCCCGATGTACCTGTTCTGGGCCAAGCAGCTGGACCTCTCCGGCACCCTGTGGCCGCTGATCATCCCGATGGCCTTCGGCGACGCCTTCTCCATCTTCCTGCTGCGCCAGTTCCTGCTGACCATCCCCGACGAGTACCTGGACGCGGCGAAGGTCGACGGCTGCGGCGAACTGCGCACCCTGCTGCGCGTGGTGCTGCCGATGGCGAAGCCCGGTATCGCGGCCGTGGCCCTGTTCCAGTTCTTCTGCGCCTGGAACGACTACTTCGGCCCGCAGATCTACGCCTCCGACAACCCGGCCGCCTGGACCCTCAGTTACGGACTGGAGTCCTTCAAGGGCGCGCACCACACCAACTGGAACCTGACCATGGCGGCCACCGTGCTGGTCATGGCCCCGGTGATCGTCCTCTTCTTCTTCGCCCAGAAGGCGTTCGTCGAAGGCGTCACCCTGACCGGAGTGAAAGGCTAGGAATCATGAAACTCGCAGTGGTGGGCGGCGGTTCCACCTATACCCCCGAGCTGATCGACGGGTTCGCCCGGCTGCGCGACACCCTGCCCGTCAGCGAGCTGGTGCTGATCGACCCGGCCGCCGAGCGGCTGGAGCTGATCGGCGGCCTGGCCCGGCGGATCTTCGCCAAGCAGGGGCACCCCGGCCTCGTCACGACCACCTCCGACCTCGACGCGGGCGTCGCCGACGCGGACGCGGTCCTGCTGCAGCTGCGCATCGGCGGGCAGGCGGCCCGGCTGCAGGACGAGACCTGGCCGCTGGAGTGCGGCTGCGTCGGCCAGGAGACCACCGGCGCCGGCGGTCTCGCCAAGGCGCTGCGCACGGTCCCGGTGGTCCTCGACATCGCCGAGCGGGTCCGGCGCTCCAACCCGGACGCGTGGATCATCGACTTCACCAACCCGGTCGGGATCGTCACCCGCGCCCTGCTGCAGGCCGGGCACAAGGCCGTCGGGCTGTGCAACGTGGCCATCGGCTTCCAGCGCAAGTTCGCCGCGCTGCTGGACCTGACACCGGCCGACATCCACCTCGACCACGTGGGCCTCAACCACCTCACCTGGGAGCTGGGGGTGCGCAAGGGCGGCCCGGAGGGCGAGAACCTGCTGCCGCAGCTCCTCGCCCGGCACGGCGAGGCCATCGCCGCGGACCTGCACCTGCCGCGCGCCGTACTGGACCGGCTCGGGGTCGTCCCCTCGTACTACCTGCGCTACTTCTACGCGCACGACGAGGTGGTCCGGGAGCTCGGCACCAAGCCCTCGCGGGCCGCCGAGGTCGCCGCGATGGAGAAGGAACTGCTCGGCCTGTACGGGGATCCCGCGCTGGACGAGAAGCCGGAGCTGCTCGCCAAGCGGGGCGGCGCCTTCTACTCGGAGGCCGCCGTGGACCTGGCCGCGGCCCTGCTGGGCGACGGCGGGAGCGCCGTGCAGGTGGTCAACACGCTGAACAACGGCACCCTGCCGTTCCTCCCGGACGATGCGGTGATCGAGGTGCAGGCCCGCGTGGACCGCACCGGCCCCTCGCCGCTGGCCGTACCCCGGCTGGACCCGCTGTACTCGGGGCTCGTCGCCCACGTCACGGCGTACGAGGACCTCGCGCTGGACGCGGCGCTGCGGGGCGGCCGCGAGCGGGTCTTCAAGGCCCTGCTGGCCCACCCCCTGGTGGGCCAGTTCGACCTCGCCGAGGGGCTGACGGACCGGCTCCTCGCGCACAACAAGGAGCACCTGGCATGGGCGTGAGCCGGCCCGTTCCCCCGCCGGCGGCCGCGGCGGTCCTCGCCGTCGACGCGGGCAACAGCAAGACGGACGTGGCGCTGATCGCCGCGGACGGCCGGGTCCTCGGCACCGGACGCGCGGGCGGCTTCCAGCCCCCGCGCGTCGGGATCGAGGAGGCGGTGGACGTCCTCGGGCAGGCCGTCGCCGAGGCGGCCGCGGCCGCCGGACTGCCGGGGCCCGCGGCCGGAGTCCCGTACGCCGACCGGGTCTCGGCCTGTCTGGCCAACGCGGACCTCCCGGTGGAGGAGGCCATGCTCGCGCAGGCCATCGGCGAGCGCGGCTGGGGCACGGCCACCGAGGTCCGCAACGACACCTTCGCGATCCTGCGGGCCGGGCTCGGCGAGGACGCCGGGGGCCCGCGCGGGGTCGCGGTGGTGTGCGGGGCGGGCATCAACTGCGTGGGCATGCTCCCCGACGGGCGCACCGCCCGCTTCCCGGCGCTCGGGCAGATCTCCGGCGACTGGGGCGGCGGCGGCGGACTGGCCGCCGAGGCCATGTGGTGGGCGGCGCGCGCCGAGGACGGGCGCGGCGGTCCCACCGAGCTCGCGGCGGCCCTGCCGCGGCACTTCGCGCGGGAGTCCGTGTACGCGCTGATCGAGGCGCTGCACCTGGGCATCATCGAGCCCGTACGGATGCACGAGCTGGTGCCGGTGCTGTTCGCGGTGGCCGCGGCCGGAGATCCGGTCGCCGCGGCCCTCGTCGAGCGGCAGGCCGAGGAGGTCGTGGCGCTGGCCTCGGTGGCGCTGGAGCGGCTCGGCCTGCTGGACGGGGAGGCGCCGGTCCTGCTCGGCGGCAGCGTTTTGGCCGCCCGGCACCCGCAGCTCAACGGCCGGGTGGAGGCCCTGCTGGCCGAACGGGCGCCGCACGCCCGGGTGTCGGTGGTGACGGCCCCGCCGGTGCTGGGCGCCGGCCTGCTGGGTCTGGACGCGCTGGGCGCCGGACCCGAGGCCTACGGAAAGCTGCGTGCCCATTTCGGATGAACCGCGCCCGGACCGGAACCATCACGGCCCGCAGGGCGTACTGACGGTGAAGGGGTGGAGCGGACGGGGGGACCGGCCGGGACGGCACCGGGGTGGATCGGGGACGGATCGGGGCGGATCGTGCCCGATCCCGGACCGGGTGCTGTGGAGGACCGCCACTAAGGCCATACTGCTGCGAAGCACGAAGGACCGAGGGGGAGGTCAGGGTGGCCATCACATCACGCGCGCCCGCGCCCGGCGGCGTCGTCCCGGCGTCCTCCGGGCCGCCGGCGCCGCCGCCCGACGGGCTGCCCCGGCGGGGCAGCGCCTGGGCCGAGGGCGTGGAGCGGCTGCGCGCGTCCGCGACCACCGAGCCCGGCCGGCTGCGGATCATCGGGGCCGCCCTGGCCGCGCTGGTCCTGCTGTTCGGCGCGGTGGCCGTCTGGGAGATCTCCGGACGGGTCGCCGCCGCCGATGACGTCGTGGGCCGCAGCCAGCCCCTGAGCGCGGACGCGGCGAGCATCTACCGCTCCCTCGCGGACGCCGACACCGCCTCCTCCAGCGGTTTCCTCGCGGGCGGCCAAGAGCCCCGCGAGGTCCGCAGCCGGTACGAGAAGGACATGGCCAACGCGTCCCGGCTGCTGGTGAACGCGGCCGCGAGCACCACGGCCGGTGAGGACTCCCGCAAGCAGATCACCCTGCTGAGCGAGCAGCTCCCGCGCTACGCCGGCCTGATCGAGCAGGCCAGGGCCACCAACAAGCAGGGCCTGCCGCTCGGCGGCGCCTACCTCCGGTACGCGAACGAGCAGATGAGCACCCAGCTGCTGCCCGCGGCGCAGCGGCTCTACGAGGCGGAGACCGGCCGGCTCTACACGGACTACGACGAGGCCCGCGCGCTGCCCCTGGGCTCGCTCGGGGCGGGTCTGCTGGCCCTCGCCACCCTGGTCTGGGCCCAGCGGCGCAACTACCGCCGGACGCACCGCGTCTTCAATCACGGGCTCGTCGCCGCGACCACCGCCTCGCTGGTGCTGCTGCTGTGGCTGGCCGCGGGGCACACCGTCGCCCGGTCGGGACTGAGCGAGGCCCGCACGGACGGTCAGGAGTCGCTCAAGGTGCTCAACGACGCGCGGATCGCCTCCCTCCAGGCACGGGCCAACGAGAACCTGACGCTGGTCTCGCGCGGCGCCGTCCTGGCCGAGGACAAGAAGTCCGACAAGTACGACGTGGACTACGCGAACGACATGAAGGACCTGGACGCGGGCCTGGCGACGGCGGCGAAGCTGGCCGACGACGCGGCCGGCCGCGGCCCCGTGGCCCGCGCCGCGGAGGGCGTGCGGCAGTGGAAGGGCCTTCACGCGGTGGCCCGGGAGACCGACTTGATGGGCGACTACCAGGGCGCCGTCGGGCAGGTCATCGGCGACAAGGACCATCCGAAGCCCACGGGGACCGCCTTCGACACGGTGGACGCCTCGCTGGAGGAGGCCGTGGTCCACGAGCAGCGTGAGTTCACCCGGGCGGCCCGGGACGGGCTCGGAGCGCTCGACGGTTTGGTGACAGGTACGGCGGCCCTGGCGGTCGTCGGCGCGGTGGCCGCCCTGCTCGGCATCGGGCGCAGGCTTTCGGAGTACAGGTGAGAGCGATGCCGGGACGGGTGAAGCGCGCGGTCATGGGCTCCGGGAGCGCCGCCGAGGGCTCCGCGGAAGGCTCCGCGGAAGGCAAGGACGTACGCGGTCCGCGGCGGCTGACGGGCAGGCTGCGCGGCTGGGGCGGGGTCGGTGCGATGGCCGCGGCCTGCGCGCTGACGGCCGCGGCCGTGCTGCTGCCCCTGGCCCAGGCGGCCCCGGGCAGCCCGGGGCCCTCCTCGCCGGTGCGCGAGCCGGCCAGGATGGCCGTCGCTCCGCAGGCACCCGCGGACACCTGTGAGGACCCGGAGGCGAGCCTGCGCCCCAACGGGCTGGACGGCGCGGCCATCGAGCGGATCCGTGCCGCGGGCCACCTCGTCGCGGGCGTGGACCAGAACAGCTTCAAATGGGGCTACCGCAACCCGGCCGGGGAGCTCGACGGTTTCGACATCGCCCTGGTCCGGGCCATAGCGAAGGACATACTCGGCGCGGACGGCAAGGTCATCTACCGGGCCATCCCCACCAGCCAGCGCATCCCCGCGCTCAAGGACGGCACCGTCGACATCGTCGTGCGCACGATGACCGTCAACTGCAAGCGGCTGGAGGAAGTCGCCTTCTCGACGGCGTACTTCGAGGCCGGGCAGCAGGTGCTGGCCCCCAAGGACTCGGCGATCACCGGCTACGACGCCTCGCTGAAGGGCCGCCGGGTCTGCACGGCGGCCGGCTCCACGGCGGAGGCGGCCCTGGCCACCCAGTCCTACGGCGCCGTCCCGGTCAGCGTGCCCAACCAGCTCGACTGCCTGGTCCGGCTGCAGCTGGGCGAGGTGGACGGCATCATCACCGACAACGCGCTGGCCGCCGGCCAGGCCGCGCAGGATCCGTCGGTGCGGCTGGTCGGCTCCCCGTTCACCAAGGAGTTCTACGGGGTGGCCATGAACAAGGACGCGAGCGACCTGGTGCGCCGCGTCAACAAGGTGCTGGAGGACTACCGCGCGGGCGGCGACGCCAGCCCCTGGATGGCGGCGTACAAGCACCATCTGGAACCCGTGCTGCCCGGCGTCGCCGGCCCGCCCGCTCCCAAGTACCGGGACTGAGGCCGGTGGCGGATTCTGAGCCCGATGTCACGAGACCGGAGGCGGAATCGGTGGAGGCACATCCTTTCGGGACGCAGCCCTGGGGAGCGCAGCCGGCGGTGATGGACCGGGACGGTGTGGACCGTGCGCTGGCCCGGCTGGGCGCGGAGCACGAGGCCGTCGAGACCTCGCTGCTCGCGCTCCAGGACCATTCGGGCCGGCGGCTCCTGGAGGGCGCCGGGCTGACCGGGGTCACCAAGGAGCGGTGGGCGCGGGCCGATGCGGCCATCACCCGGCTCTGGCGGTACTTCGACGCCTACAGCGGGGCGCTGGGCGCCGCCCGGGAGATCCGCGAACGGCGCCGCTGGCCGAGCCGCGAGGACCTGGTCGAGCTGACGGACCGGCTGCGCGGGCCCGGGGTGCTGATCTCCGGAGCCGCGGTGGAGGGGGCCCCGCTCGCGGAGCGGTTCTCCCTCGCCGAGCTGGTGTCCCGCATGAACGAGCTGTACGCCAGTTCCCTGGACGTGGTGGTCGCCGCGGACTCCGTGTGGTCGGCGCTGCCCGCCCGGATCGACCTGCTCTCCGCCGAACTGCACCGCACCCGGGCCCTGGCCCACTCGGTGGGGGTCCGGCCGGGGGAACACCCCTCGGGGGACGATCTGGAGGCCATCACGGCCGAGCTGGCGGACCTGCGGGCCCGGGTGATCGAGGACCCGCTGGCGTTCTGGTTCTCCGTGGCGGGGAGCTCCGCGCCGGGGGGCGGCCGTCCGGACACCGGGCGCTACGACCGGGCCGCGCTCGCGCTGGAGGACGTACGCCGGGAGGTCGAGGCCGTACTGGACGTCCGGCAGGACGCCGAGCAGCGGCTGATCGGGCTGCGGGACGTGCTCTCGCGGGCCGACCGGACCCTGGCGGAGGCCCGGGTGGCCCGCGGCGAGGTGCTGGCGAAGATCGCGGCGTCCGAGGTGCCCGCGGTGAGCGGCCCGCCGACGGCGCTGCAGGAGCAGCTCTCGGCGGCGGCGGAGTACCGGCGCCGGGCCCAGTGGCACCGGCTGTCACCGCTGCTGGAGTCGCTGGAGGAGCGGGCCGCGGAGGAACTGCTGCGGGCCCGTGAATCGTTGACCGCGGTGACGGCTCCGCTGGCCGTGCGGGCGGAACTGCGCGGACGGCTCGACGCGTACAAGGCGAAGGTGGCGCGGCTCGGTCTGGCGGAGGATCCGCTGCTGATGGAGCGGTACGACACCGCCCGGCGGATGCTGTGGAGCGCGCCCTGCGACCTGCGGGCCGCCGAGCAGGCGGTGCTCCGCTACCAGCGGGCGACGGCGGAGGCGCTGTCGGCGCCGCAGCAGGACGCGCAGGACACGCAGGACCGGCAGGACCGGCAGGATCAGCGGGGGCACCGACCGGTGCACGAGTGGCCCGACGGGCCGAGGGAGGGGGACGCGTGAGTCTGATCGGAACGGCGTGCATGCGCCCCGGCTGCCCGGGGACGTACGAGGACATGGGCGGCGGCGAGGTCTACTGCGGCACCTGCGGGCTGGCTCCGGCGGGCGCCGTCGCGGCGGGCGCCGAGGAGCTGGTGTCGGTACCGACGGCGATGACGAGCGCGGCCCGCCACGGTGACTCCCAGGGGTCGCAGGGTTCCCAGGGCTCGCACGGGTCCGGGCGGTCCTCCTCCTCGTCCTCCTCGCGGGCCTCGCGCTCGTCCCGCTCCTCGCGGTCGTCTTCGTCCAGGCGTTCCGTGTCGGGCCGGCTCTCGCGCGCGCTCTCGGGAGCCGCGTCCACCCGGTCGGTGTCGGTGCGCAGTTCGGGTTCGGCCGCCTCGGGGTCGGGCCGCAGCCGGCTGGGCGCCGGGCTGGTCAACGTACCGGAGGTGCCGCGTCCGGATCCCTCGGCGGCGGTGCTGGAGAACCCTGAGGTCCCGGAGCGCAAGCGGTTCTGCTCGCGCTCCGACTGCGGGGCGCCCGTGGGCCGTGCCCGCGGTGAGCGGCCGGGGCGGACGGAAGGTTTCTGTACCAAGTGCGGTCACCCGTACTCCTTCGTGCCCAAGCTGCGCGCGGGCGACCTCGTCCACGGCCAGTACGAGGTCGCGGGCTGCCTCGCGCACGGCGGGCTGGGCTGGGTCTACCTCGCGGTGGACCGGGCGGTGTCGGACCGGTGGGTGGTGCTCAAGGGCCTGCTGGACACCGGGGACCAGGACGCGATGGCGGCCGCGATCTCGGAGCGGCGCTTCCTCGCGGAGATCGAGCACTCCAACATCGTGCGGATCTACAACTTCGTGGAGCACCTGGATCAGCGGACCGGTTCGCTGGACGGGTACATCGTCATGGAGTACGTGGGCGGCAAATCGCTCAAGGAGATCGCCAACGAGCGGCGCAGGCCCGACGGCCGCCGTGATCCGCTGCCGGTGGAGCAGGCGTGCGCCTACGGCATCGAAGCGCTGGAGGCGCTCGGCCACCTGCACTCCAGGAACCTCCTCTACTGCGACTTCAAGGTCGACAACGCCATCCAGCAGGCCGACCAGCTGAAGCTGATCGACATGGGCGCGGTCCGGCGGATGGACGACGAGGAGTCGGCCATCTACGGCACGGTCGGCTACCAGGCGCCGGAGGTGGCGGAGCTCGGACCCTCGGTCGCCTCCGACCTGTACACGGTGGCGCGCACGCTGGCCGTGCTGACCTTCGACTTCCAGGGCTACACGAACGTGTTCGTGGACTCGCTGCCGGACCCCCAGCACATCGAGGTGTTCGGACGCTACGAGTCCTTCTACCGGCTGCTGGTACGGGCCACCGACCCGGATCCGGGACGGCGGTTCGCGTCGGCGCAGGAGATGGCTGACCAGCTGACGGGGGTGCTGCGCGAGGTCGTCGCGCTCCAGACGGGCCGCCCGAGGCCGCAGGTCTCCACCCTCTTCGGGCCCGAGCTGCGCGTTCCGGACGACCGGCTGTTCACCGACGACCGGTCGGGCGCGCACGTGTCCCGGCTGGGCGAGAGGCCCGTGAAGCGGTGGCGGGCGGGCCGGGGCGGCCCGGCTCCGGCCGCCGTTCCCGGGCAGGCCCCGGCTCCGGTGCCGGTGCCGGTATCGGCGCCCACCGCCCCCGCCGCCGTGCCCGCGGGGGCTCCCGCGGCCCCGGCGGCTCCGCCGATCACGGGGTACGGCACCACCGGGCTCGTCACCACCGCGACGCACCGGGCCGCCGGCCCCGGCGTGCCGGCTCCGCGCCAGGCACCGGCGGCCGCTCCGCTGCCCCCCGTCGGGATCAGCGCCTCGCGGCGGTCGGAGCTGTCCACCCTCGACACCCGCGAGGCCGCGCTGGCGCTGCCCGTGCCGCTGGTCGACGCCGGGGACCCCAACGCCGGCTTCCTGGCGGGCCTGATGGCCTCCGCGCCGGCCGACCTGCTGGCCGCGCTGGGCTCGGCGCCGGCCGAATCCGCGGAGCTGCGGCTGCGGGAGCTGCGGGCCCGGCTCGAACTGGGCGGCGCCGACGCGCCGCTCGTCGCCGACGCGCTGACCCGGCTGGAGGCGCGGCACCCCGACGACTGGCGCGTGGTGTGGGCCCGGGGCGTCTCCTCCCTGGCCGCCGGGGAGGACGAGACGGCGGCCCTGTCCTTCGACGCCGTCTACGACGCCTTCCCGGGCGAGCCGGCGCCGAAGCTGGCGCTGGGGCTGTGCGCGGAGGTGCTGGGGCAGTTGGACAACGCCGCCGAGTACTACCGCCTGGTGTGGGCCACGGACCCGGGCTTCGTCGGGGCGGCGTTCGGGCTGGCCCGGGTGCAGCTGGCCACCGGGGACCGGGACGGAGCCGTGCGCACGCTGGAATCCGTACCGGAGGTGTCGATCCACCACACCGCCGCCCGGGTGGCCGCCGTACGGGCACGCCTGCGCGACCGGTCGCCCCAGGAAGCCCTGCTGCCCGATCTGACGGCGGCCGCGGCGCAGGTGGAGGGCCTGGGCCGGTTCGGCCTGGACTCGGTGCGCCACGAGCGGCTCAGGGCGGAAGTTCTGGGCTCGGCCCTGGACTGGGTACTGTCGGGCAGCCGGGGTTCCGACCCCGGCCGTACCTCGCTGCTCGGCTGCCAACTGGACCAGCGGGGGCTGCGCTTCGGCCTGGAGCGCTCGTTCCGCGTGCTGGCACGGCTGGCGCAGCGGGGCGAGGAGAGGATCGAACTGGTGGAGCGGGCAAACCGTTTCCGTCCCCGGACGTGGGTGTGATTGATGTCGATGCATCGGCTGTCGGGCTGCCCCAGCTGCGCGGAACCGCTGGAGGAGGGTGACCGTTTCTGCGGCCTCTGCGGCTACGCCCTCACGACCCCGGCGAACCCGGAGCCCCGGGCCGCGGAGCAATCCCCGGCCCACGCGGACCCGTTCACCCCGCCGGGCGGGGTTCCGGCCGCGCGCGGGCTCCCGTCGTCCGGTGAGGACTTCGCGCCGCAGCACTCGGGCGGCCACCCCGAACCGGCGGCCCCCGGGTACGCCGGCGAGGCCGCGCCCGGCTGGGGCAGCGTCTCCACCGCGGCCCCCACCCTGGTGTCGGGTCCCGCCGGCTGGTCCGACCCCGGCCACGGCACGCCTCCGGCCCCCGAGGGCCCGTACGCCACGCCCGCTCAGGGCCGGCACCCGGCGGACACCGCCCCCTACGGCGCCGGCCCGCAGGGGACGGCTCCCTCGGGCGGAGCCCCGTACACGGGCCAGGACGGCTACGACGCGTACGGCGCCCCGGGCCCCGGAGAGCACCCCACCTCCTACGACCTCCCCGCCCCGCAGGTCCGCCACGACGCCCCGTACGGCGCCCCCGCGTCCCCGGGCCACGCCCCCGGCGGCGAAGCCCCGTACGGCAGCCCCGCCCCGCAGGGGCAGCACGGCGGCGAGCCCCCGTACAGCGGCCCGGCCGGCGGCCCCCACCCCGATCGGCACGGCGCCGGCCAGGGCCCCCAGGGCCCGGGGCCCGAAGCCCCGTACGGCGACCCCGCACCGCAGGGGCAGCACCCCGGCGGCGAAGCCCCGTACGGCGGGCCCGCCCAGCCGGGCCACGAACCCGGCGGCGAAGCCGCCCCCGCGGGCCAGGGCACCGCCCCGCAAGGGGACTCCGGGGCCGGGGGGAAGACCTGTGTGGCCTGCCGTGCCGGGCGGGTGGACACCGACGGGTACTGCGAGCACTGCGGGCACGCGCAGCCCCGGGAGCGGGACCACCTCGAGGAGGAGCTCGGGAGCGTCGCCGCGGTCAGTGACCGCGGGCTGCGCCACCACCGCAACGAGGACTCGTTCGCCGTCGCGGCCACCGCGCTGCCCGACGGCTCCGCCGCCACCGTGGCCATCGTCTGCGACGGCGTCTCCTCCGCGAGCCGCCCCGACGAGGCCTCCGCGGCGGCCGCCGGAGCCGCCAACGAGGCGCTGCTCGACGCCCTGCCCCGCGGCGCCCACCCCCAGGAGGCCATGCACGAGGCGATCCTGGCCGCCGCCGCCGCGGTGAACGCCCTCGCCCCGGAGGTGCCCGGCGCCCAGAACGCCCCCGCCTGCACCCTGGTCGGCGCCGTGGTCAGCCGCGGCCTGCTGACCATCGGCTGGGTCGGCGACAGCCGTGCGTACTGGGTCCCCGACGACCGCGCCGCCCTGCCCCGCCGCCTCACCGAGGACGACTCCTGGGCCGCCCAGATGGTCGCGGCGGGCCTGATGGGCGAGGCCGAGGCCTACGCCGACGTCCGCGCGCACGCCATCACCGGCTGGCTCGGGGCCGACGCGTACGACCTGGAGCCGCACACCGCCACCTTCAAGCCCGACCACGACGGCGTGGTCGTGGTCTGCACCGACGGGCTCTGGAACTACGCCGAGTCCGCGGGCGACATGGCCCGGGTCCTGCCGCAGGACGCCGCCGTGCGCCCCCTGCACAGTGCGCAGGTCCTGGTGGGCCACGCCCTCGACGGCGGCGGGCACGACAACGTCACCGTGGCGGTCGTCCCCTTCGCGGCGACCCCGCCGGCGGAGCAGACCCCGCCCCTGCCGCAGCCCCCGCCGACCCCGCCCACGAGCGCCGCGGGCCCCGCGGGGCCCGGCGCCCCGCAGGCCCAGGCCTGATCCCCGTCCCCGAGGAGGAGCGACCGATGGCGAACTTCGCCAAGCCGAGCGCCCCGCGCTTCAGCGTGGAGGTGTACCAGAACGAGTTCCTCGCCGAGGGCGCCCGCGACGTCCACGCCATCGTCACGGTCACCTCCACCGGCGGGGCCACGGCCACCCGGACGGCCGTCGCCCCGGGCGGCGCCGCCGTGGTGATCATGGTCGACTGTTCCGGCTCCATGGAGTACCCGCCCGACAAGATGCGCGGCGCCCGCGAGGCGACGGCGGCCGCCGTCGACACCCTCCGCGACGGCACCGCCTTCGCCGTGATCGCCGGCACCCACGTGGCCAGGGAGGTGTTCCCCCGCCGGGGCCGCCTCGCCGTCGCCGACGCGGCCACCCGCGCCCAGGCGAAGGAGGCCCTGCGCGGCCTCTCCTCCGGGGGCGGCACCGCCATCGGCACCTGGCTGCGCCTCGCCGACGGCCTGCTGCACGGGTCCACCGCGGCGATCCGGCACGGGATCCTGCTCACCGACGGCCGCAACGAGCACGAGGACCCGGCCGTGCTGCGCGCCACCCTCGACGCCTGCGCGGGCCGTTTCACCTGTGACGCCCGCGGGGTGGGAACGGACTGGGAGGTCAAGGAGGTCACCGGCATCGCGAGCGCGCTGCTCGGTACGGCCGACATCGTGGCCGACCCGGCCCGGCTGAGCGAGGACTTCACGCACATGATGGAGACGGTCATGGGCAAGGAAGTGGCGGACGTCTCACTGCGCCTGTGGACCCCGGTGGGCGCGGAGATCCAGTACGTCAAGCAGGTCGCTCCCGCCGTGCAGGACCTGACCGCCCGCCGTACGGACGCGTCCCCGCGCGCCGGGGACTACCCGACGGGTTCCTGGGGCGACGAGTCCCGCGAGTACCACGTGTGCGTCCGGGTCCCGGGCGCGTCCGTCGGCCAGGAAATGCTCGCCGCCCGCGCCGCCCTCGTCATGCCGGGAGCCCCCGGTGAGGAGCCGTCCGTACTGGCCCAGGGCCTGGTCCGCGCGGTCTGGACGGACGATCTCGCCGCGTCCACCGCCATCAACCCGCAGGTGGCCCACTACACCGGGCAGGCCGAGCTCGCGCAGGCCATCCAGCAGGGTCTGGAGGCCCGCAAACTGGGAGACGTCGGCGGGGCCACGGCCAAGCTCGGCCGGGCCGTGCAGCTGGCGAGTTCCTCGGGCAACGCGGACACCGCCAAGCTGCTGGCCAAGGTGGTGGATGTCGTCGATGCGGCGGCGGGTACTGTGCGACTGAAGGCAAAGGTCGCCGACGCGGACGAGATGACACTAGAAACGCGTTCCACTCAAACCGTTCGAGTGCGAAAATCTTGACGTACGGCTTGACGCTCCGATCGTGACCTGGTCGGACGCGAAGAAGAAGAACCTGCCTCGATGACGCAGGAAGAAGGAGGAAGCGCCGCGATGCCGACCTGCCCGAACGGGCACCAGTCCGCCTCCGACGACTGGTGCGAGGTCTGCGGCCACCGCATGGCTGCCCCCACGGGCACCCCCGGGGCGCCCTCCTACGGCTACGGCTACCCTCCGGCCGGCGAGCCGACCGCACAGGCCGAGCTCTGTCCGCAGTGCCGGACCCCGCGCGAGGCCATGGCCCCGTTCTGCGAGGAGTGCCGGTACAACTTCCTGACCCGTACGGCGACCTCGTACACCCCGCTCGCCCCGGACCTGTCCCCGCCGCAGCCCCCGTCCCCGGGCGCGCCCGCGGCCCCGCCTGCGTACTCCCAGGACCACTTCGACTACCAGGGTTCGCGGCCCTCGCGGGTCAACCGCCCGGCCGAGCCGCTGCAGCGCGAGGACGACTGGATGCTGCCGCCTCCGGCGCGCCAGGACTTCCAGCAGCCCCCGTACCAGCAGCAGCCGCCGCCCCCGCAGCAGCACCAGCAGCAGCCGCAGCAGGGACACCAGCCGCCGCCGTACCAGCAGCAGCCGTCCCGGACCGGGCAGTACCAGCCGCCCCAGGCGCCTCAGCACCAGCAGCAGCACCCGCAACACCAGCAGCCCCAGCACCAGCAGCAGCACCAGGCGCAGCAGCCCGGCTACCAGCAGCAGCAGCCGTACCAGCAGCCGGGCGGCGGGGCCTGGAGCGCGACGATCGGCCCGGACCGCTCGTACTTCATGGCCATGATGCACCGCAGCGGCCCCGAGGCGGCCGGGCTCGACCTGCCCGCGTACTCCCCCGAGCAGCACCTCCCGCTCTCCGGCGGCCAGATCACCATCGGCCGGCGCCGCGCCTCGACGGGCGAGTCCCCCGACATCGACCTGTCGGTGCCCCCGGAGGACCCGGGCGTCTCGCACCAGCACGCGGTGCTCGTCCAGCAGCCTGACGGCAGCTGGGCCGTGGTGGACCAGAACTCCACCAACGGCACCACGATCAACGGCGGCGAGGAGTCGATCCAGCCGTACGTGCCGGTTCCGCTCGCCGACGGGGACCGCGTCCACGTCGGTGCCTGGACCACGATCACCGTCCGGCGCGGCTGACCTCGCGCGGCCGGCCCCTCGCGGCCGGCCCTTCCGCGCGGCCGCCGGTCCTGAACGCGGCGAAGCCCTCCGGTGTCCACCGGAGGGCTTCGCCGTTCCACGGATGCTCAGCCGCCGACGAGCGGGTCCCGGGCCCCGCGCCGGCGCCGCACGCTCACCACGGCAGCGGTGACCAGCAGCAGGACGAGCAGACCGGCCACGGCGAGCGGGAGCAGCGCCCCGGGGTGGAGGGCGAGGAACAGCAGCGGCAGGCCCGCGAGCAGGACGGCGGGCGCGGTGCGCAGCCCGGCGAACGCCCGGCGTCCGGCCAGCAGCAGTCCGGCGGTCAGCGTGACGGCGAAGCGCAGCTGGGTGAAGGGGTGCACCAGCGGGACCAGCATCACCGCACTCGTCAGCACCAGCGTCCACGCCATCACCGCGAGCACACCGGCCCGTGTGCGGACACGGGGAACGGGCCTCAGATCCGGCGGGCACGCCACGGCCACCAGGGCCAGGGCGATCATCGGCCCGTCGGTGAGCGCCGAGAACCCGAGGGAGGCGATGCCCATCCGGACCGCGCCGAGCGCGAACACCACGACGGTTCCCGCCAGCACGGTCCAGCTGCCGGCCGCCCAGTGTCCGGCCAGCGCGAGGAACGTCCCGAACACCATGACGAGGTAGGCCGCGACCGTTCCCGCGAAGACCGGGCCGATCTCGTCGAAGTCCGCGACGAGGAAGACGTGGTGCATCACTCCGGCCCAGCTCGACGCGGCGGCCCCGACGGCTGTCAGGGCGAACGGCGCCAGCGCCGCCAGGAGCCGGCCGGGGCGTCCCGCGGAGCCCAGGCCGAGCCGCATGCGCAGGGCGTGTCCGGCCACGTCGGCGCCTTCCCGCACCCGGGCGGGGAGCGCCGCCCCGTGCGTCGCCTCGCGGTACGCGTCGGCGATCTCGTCGCCGAACTCCCGCCGGTAGGCGGCGGGATACAGCCTCAGCAGCGCGCTCACGTGCCCACCGCCGTACGGCGGACGCGCAGGGCGGTGCCGAGGGAGGCCGCGGACCCGCCGAGTCCCAGCCGCCGGGTGGCCTCCTGCGCGGTGCGCGCGAGCCGGGCCGCCTCGGCGGCCAGGATCTCCCGGCCGCGCGGGGCGAGCGCGTAGCTGCGCCGCCTGCGGCCGTCGACCACCTCTTCCTCGTGGACGGCGATGAGTTCTTGTTCCAGGAGCCGCTCCAGGGCCCCGTAGAGCGTTCCGGTGCGCATCGTGGTGCGGCCTTCCGAAATCTTCTCGACCTCCTGGGCGATCGCGTATCCGTGCCGGGGGGCATCGGCGAGCGCCGTGAGGATCAGCAGGGTCGGCTCGCGGAGAGCTTGATCAGTCACAGGCAGACCATAGCTCGGTCACCGGCATATGTCGATTACCGACCTATGATGCTCCGGTCTCCCCCAGCGGCCAGACGTAGGGCCCCTGCGGATCGTCGAGCCAGCACCACTGCCCGCCGGCGCCCACCGTCACCCCGAAGCGCTCGCGCGCGGGCCGGTCCTCGCGCCGCCACAGGTCCAGCGCCTCCCGCGGGTGCAGGGCGCCCGAGGTGAGCACGAGCATGAACTGGAAGCGCTCGTTCTCCACCAGCTCGTACGGCAGCCCCTGCGGCATCCCGTACGTGCCCGGCGGCGCGGCCGTGGCCCCGCGCAGGGGCACGAAGTAGGCCGGGGTGTGCAGGAAGCGGCCCTCGGCGAACTCGGCGTCCCGCACCGTGAGCGCGATCAGCCCGGTCGACAGCGGGGCCAGGATCCGGGCCCCGGGGCGGCACTGGCCCAGCCAGGCGGGCGGGATCAGCGGGATCGTGCAGGTCACCAGGATCCGGTCGAAGGGAGCGCGGGCGGGGCAGCCGCGCGCCCCGTCGCCGGTGACGACGGCCGGGTGGTAGCCGAGCCGGTCCAGGTGCGCGCGCGCCGACTCGGTGATCTCCTCGTCCAGGTCGACGGTGGTGACCAGGCCGTCACCGAGCCGGTGGCACAGCAGGGCCGCGTTGTAGCCGGTGCCCGCGCCGATCTCCAGCACGCTGTCCCCGTCGCGCACGTCCAGGGCCTCCAGCATCCTCGCCATCAGCGAGGGCTGGCTGCTGGAGGAGACCAGTTCGCCGTCGCGCAGCCGGGTGGCGAGCGGGGCGTCGGTGTAGACCCCGCGCAGCCAGCGGGCCCGCTGTGCGGGGTCGGGGTCCTCGGCCCACAGCCGCTCGTGGCCGGCGCCGCGGCCCGTGTAGTAGTACGGGACGAACACGTGCCGGGGCACGGCGGCGAAGGCCGCCCGCCAGCGCGGATCCTCCAGCGCCCCGGCGGCGGTCAGCTCCCGTACCTGGGCGGCGTGCGCGGTCTCCCGCACGTCGCGTACCTCGGCGTGTGCGCCCATGTCTCCACTGTCCTGCGGACGCCGTCCGGGTGCGACCGCGCCGCGGCCGTGCGGAGCAGGGGCCTCCTGCGCGGGGAGGTCCTAGGACCGGGGTCCTCCGTCCGGGCGTCTGAGACGATGGTCGGGTGAATGAGATTCCGCGGGGCACGGTCCAGGAGCAGACCTTCTACGAACTGGTGGGCGGCGAGGACACCTTCCGCCGTCTGGTCCACCGCTTCTACCAGGGGGTCGCCGAGGACCCGCTGCTGCGCCCGATGTACCCGGAGGGGGACCTCGGTCCGGCCGAGGAGCGGTTCGCGCTGTTCCTGATGCAGTACTGGGGCGGCCCGAACACCTACAGCGAGAACCGCGGCCACCCGCGCCTGCGCATGCGGCACGCGCCCTTCCAGGTGGACGCCGCCGCGCACGACGCGTGGCTGGCCCACATGCGGGTGGCGGTGGACGAGCTGGGCCTCGCGCCGGAGCACGAGGCGCAGCTGTGGCGGTACCTGACGTACGCCGCGGCCTCGATGATCAACACCGCGGGCTAGGCGGGCTAGCCGGTACGGGCAGGCGTACGGGGTCCCCGCGGGCTCCCGTACGGCGCGGGCGGGCTCCGGCTAGACCGGCCGGACGAGCAGGGTGCCCAGGCCGCCGGGCCGGCGCGTGGCCACGGACCCGTACGGGGTGCGCAGCCGCAGCCAGCCGCCGGAGGCGAACAGGGCCACCGGCTCGGAGCCGCCGGACGGGGCGGGCGCGGCGGGCACGGTGGACCGTACGGGCCGCAGGAAGCCCAGGGACTGCGCGGCGTGCACGGCGCGCAGCGGAAGTTCGGTGTCGCTCAGCGTGCGGGACCAGATCTCGCGGCCGATGCGGTCGCGCTCGGAGCGGGTCCGGTGCTGCGGGGGCAGGGCCTCGTCGCGGGCCCGGAACTCGGCGACGGCGGCCGCCAGGGCCCCGGCCATCGCCTCGGGGCCGGGCAGCCCGGGCACCGGGGTCCAGCCGCCGCGGGGCGGCAGCACGCCCGCCCAGGGCGGTCCGGTGACGGCCGCGGGAACGGCTGCGCCGGCCCGCTCGCCCTCGTCCACGGACTCCAGCAGCTCCCCGGCCGAGACGGTCAGGTCGAGCGGGGCGGAGAGGGGCGCGGCGAGCCGCACCGTGCGGACGGCCAGGACGTCGAAGGACGGCGGCCGTCCGAAAACGGCGAGCGCACCGCCGCCGGCCTGCGCCTGCAGGCGGACGGCGGCGGCACGGTCGTAGTGCACCAGCCGGCCCAGGAAGGCGGCCAGGTCGGCCGCCTCCCCGGAGTCGGCGAAGTGCAGCTGCTCGTTCATGCCGCGATGCCCCCGGCGGGAGCGCCGGTCTTCGGCTGTGCCTTGGGCTGTGCCTTCGGCTCGTCCAGGTACTCCTGGAGGAAGAGCTTCTCCTCGGCCGTGATGCGGCGGGGCCGCCCCTCGGCGAGGTTGTAGGGCACGACCACGGTCTCGGCGCGCACGTACACCGTCTCGGGCGCGTCCTCGGTCGCCTCGTCCTTGACCTCGTAGCGGATGGTCAGGGACGCGGCGCCTATCCGGGTCACCCAGGACTCGATGAGGACCGGCTCGTGACGGTGCACGAGGGGCAGCTTGTAGTCGATCTCGTGACGGGCCACGACGGAACCGCCCGTGAAGGACTCACTGCCCTCCCCCGGCGCGAGGCGGAACATGAAGTCGATCCGCGCCTCCTCCAGATAGCGGAGGAAGACGACGTTGTTGACGTGCCCGAAGGCATCCATGTCCGCCCAGCGGAGGGGGCAGCGGTAGTGGTGTCTGGCCATGGCCCGTGTCCTCGGCCCTCAGCCTCGGGTGAGCTTCTTGTAGGTGGCACGGTGCGGACGGGTCGCGTCCGCGCCGAGCCGCTCGACCTTGTTCTTCTCGTACGACTCGAAGTTGCCCTCGAACCAGTACCACTTGGAGTCACCCTCGTACGCGAGGATGTGGGTGGCCACTCGGTCCAGGAACCAGCGGTCGTGGGAGATGACCACGGCCGCACCGGGGAATTCGAGGAGCGCGTTCTCGAGCGAGGACAGCGTCTCGACGTCGAGGTCGTTGGTGGGCTCGTCGAGGAGCAGCAGGTTGCCGCCCTCCTTGAGCGTCAGCGCGAGGTTGAGGCGGTTGCGCTCACCACCGGAGAGGACACCGGCCGGCTTCTGCTGGTCCGGGCCCTTGAAGCCGAAGGCGCTGACGTACGCGCGGGACGGCATCTCGACCTGGCCCACGTTGATGTAGTCCAGCTCGTCCGACACGACGGCCCAGAGGGTCTTCTTGGGGTCGATGTTGGCGCGGCTCTGGTCGACGTAACTGATCTTGACGGTCTCGCCGACCTTGATGGCGCCGGAGTCCGGCGTCTCCAGGCCCTGGATCATCTTGAACAGCGTGGTCTTGCCGGCGCCGTTCGGGCCGATGATGCCGACGATGCCGTTGCGGGGCAGGGTGAAGGACAGGTCGTCGATGAGGACCTTGTCACCGAACGCCTTCGAGAGGTTGTTGACCTCGACCACGATCGAGCCCAGACGCGGGCCCGGCGGGATCTGGATCTCCTCGAAGTCCAGCTTCCGCATCTTGTCCGCCTCGGCCGCCATCTCCTCGTAACGGGCGAGGCGGGCCTTGGACTTGGTCTGGCGGCCCTTGGCGTTGGAGCGGACCCACTCCAGCTCTTCCTTGAGGCGCTTCTGGCGCTTCTCGTCCTTGCGGCCCTCGACCTTGAGGCGGGTGGCCTTCTTCTCCAGGTACGTGGAGTAGTTGCCCTCGTAGGCGATGGCGCGGCCGCGGTCGAGCTCGAGGATCCACTCGGCGACGTTGTTCAGGAAGTACCGGTCGTGGGTCACGGCGATGACGCAGCCCTTGTACTGCGAAAGGTGCTGCTCCAGCCAGTTCACCGACTCGGCGTCGAGGTGGTTGGTGGGCTCGTCGAGGAGGAGCAGGTCCGGGGCCTCGATCAGCAGCTTGCAGAGCGCGACGCGGCGCTTCTCGCCACCGGAGAGGTTGGTGACGGGCCAGTCGCCGGGCGGGCAGCCCAGGGCGTCCATGGCCTGCTCCAGCTGGGCGTCGAGGTCCCAGGCGTTGGTGTGGTCCAGGATCTCCTGGAGCTTGCCCATCTCGTCCATGAGCGCGTCGGTGTAGTCGGTCGCCATTTCCTCGGCGACCTCGTTGAAGCGCTTCAGCTTGGCCATGATGTCGGCCGCGCCGTCCTGGACGTTCTCCAGGACCGTCTTGGACTCGTCGAGCTTGGGCTCCTGCATGAGGATGCCGACGGTGAAGCCGGGCGACAGGAAGGCGTCGCCGTTGGAGGGCTGCTCCAGCCCCGCCATGATCTTGAGCACGGTGGACTTACCGGCGCCGTTCGGGCCGACCACACCGATCTTCGCGCCGGGCAGGAAGTTCAGGGTGACGTCATCAAGAATCACCTTGTCGCCGTGCGCCTTGCGCGTCTTGCGCATGGTGTAGATGAACTCAGCCAAGAGAAACCGTCCGGCAGATCGATGGGTGGGCAGATACACCCCATCTTGCCTGACGTCCATCCCCCGGGGGAAACCCGTATGGCCCCCGGGCCACCCGGCCGGCGCCCGCAAAAGCGCCCCGGGGCCTTGTGCCGCACGGCAGGATGCCCCTGAGGAGGGCGCGGCCGGGGGGCTGCGTCCGAGGTGGGGGGCATATGGACAGCGGACTGATCGCGCTCGGGGCGGCCGTGGTCGGCGTGGCCGGGACCTTGCTGGCGACGGTGCTTTCGCAGCGGATGCTGGCGCGGGTGCAGGCGGCGCAGTTCGAGCGGGAGCAGCGGGTCGCGCAGCTGGGGTGGGCCCGGGAGCAGCAGCTGGCGCAGCTCGACCGCAGGCGGGAGTGCTACGCGGCGACGAACGCGGCGTACCGGCGCTACCGGATCGCGCTCATGTCCTTCCTCTGGGTCGTCCACAACGCGCCGGGCGATCCGGCGGAGCGGCCGGCGCCCTCGCGGGCGGCGCTGGAGGAGGCCCGGGGCGGCCATCACGCCGCCTTCGCGGAGGCGCAGATGGTCGCCTCCGCCGCGGTCCTCGCGGAGCTGGACTCGATGACCCGGGGCATGGCGGGGGCCTACGCCCGCACGATGCGGCTGGCCGAGGGCGCTCCCGGGCCGGACTGCTCCTTCGAGGAGATCCATGCCGAGCTGCTCAGCCTCTCGCAGCGCTCGGACGTCATGCGCGCCACCATGCGGGCGGACCTCGGCATGGTGTGAGCACGGGCCGGCCCGGCCGCCCGGCCGCCCGGGCGAGCGGGCGCCCGGGCGGCGGGTCGGCGCGGGTGGCGGGTCAGCGCGGGTGGCCGGTCAGCGGGGGTGGCCGGTCAGCGCCGGTGGCCGGTCAGCGGGGCCGGTACACCGTGAGGGCGTCCGGGAGGTCGTCCAGGACCAGGGCGGTGGGGGCCTGGGCGTACTCGCCGTCGTAGGCGAGCGGGGTGCCGGCGGGGATGTCGCTCACGCGCAGGCTGCGCAGCCGGGTGGCGACGTGGACCGGGGAGCGGGTCAGCGGGCCCGCGAAGGCTGCGGCGAGCATGCGGGGGCCGGGGCGGCCGCCGCCGAGGACGAGCCGGATGTCGAGCAGGCCCTCGCCCAGGCTCTTGCGGTAGCGGGGTGCCGGGCCCGTGCCCTGGTAGGTGCCGTTGCCCGCGAAGAGCAGCCAGACGCTGCGCTCCTTCCCGGCGAGCTTGAGCCGTACCGGGCGCTCCGCGCGCAGCACCCGGTACGCCGCCAGGAGGGCGGCGGGGCCGCCGCCGATCCGGGGGGCCCAGCGGAGCCGGTGGCCGAGCAGCTCCGGGTAGGCCCCGATGCTGAAGTTGTTCAGGAAGTACCCGGCTCTGGTGTCCTCGGGGTCCGGCCCGGGGCCCGGGGTGAAGCGGCCGACGCCGATGTGGACCGCGTGCCCGTCCGCCACGGCCCGGCAGGTGTCCTCGATCCCCGCGAGGCCGAGGTCGAGCGCGAAGTGGTTGAGGGTGCCGCCGGGGAACACCGCCAGGGGGATCCCGGCGCGCAGCGCGGCGGTGGCGGCGGCGTTGATGGTGCCGTCGCCGCCGCACACGCCGAGGACGGCGGCCCGTTCGGCGGCCGAGGTCAGTGCCGCGGCGAGCCCGGGCCCGTCGCATTCGACGAGCTCGGCCTTGGGCAGCCGCTCCCGCAGCAGTACGTCGAGTCCCGTCGCGGCGGCCGTGCCCGACCCGGTGTTGACGACCACCGTGAGCCCGTCCCCGTCGGGCAGCGCGGGCGCCGCGGCGGCCCGCTCGTCGCCGGGCACGATCCGGGACTCCTGGGCGTCCCGGGTGAGCCGGCGGACGGTGAATCCCGCCGCCACCCCGAGCGCGGCGCCCGCGAGCACGTCCGAGGGGTAGTGGACGCCGGTGTACACCCGCGAGAACGCCACGGAGACGGCGACCGGGGCCAGTACGGCGCCCCAGAGCGGGGACTCCAGCGCCACCCCGGCGGTGAAGGCGAACGCGGACGCGGCGTGCCCCGAGGGGAAGGAGGTGGTCCGCGGCTGCGTGCTGAGCCGGCGCACGGCGGGGACTCCGGCGAGCACCGGGCGCGCCCTGCGCACGGACCATTTGCCGACGGTGTTGATGGTCGCGGAGGCCAGCGCCAGGGACGCGACCCCGCGCACGGCCGCCTTGCGGGCCCCGGCGGAGCCGAGGACGGCGATCCCGGCGGCGGCCCCGCCCCACAGCAGCCCGTGGTTCGCGGCCCGGCCGAGCCGCGGCAGCACCCGGTCGGCCCCGGGCCAGTGCCGCCGGGCCACGAAGTCGAAGAGCAGCCGGTCCCCCTGTGCGACCGCGCCCCGCCACGTCAAGTCTTGATCAGCCATCTTGTGCCTCTACCCGAACCTCCGGATCCGAACCAGGCCGAACCGGCCCGAACCGCCTCGGCCTGCGCCCGGCCCCTACTCCGGGTCCGTCGCCCGCTCCGGCCCGGGGCCCTCCTCCAGGGGGCGCTTGCGCAGCAGGAGGACGACCAGGCCGCCCAGGACGACCAGGCCCACCGCGAGGGAGGCGATCACCGGGGTGGCCGCCGAGCTGCCGCTGGCGGCCAGCCGCTCCCCGGAGGTGTCCGGTTCCGCTGCCGGGGCGGGCGCCGACAGCGCGCCCAGCGCCGTCGTCGCCCGGCCCGCGCCCTCGCCCGAGCCCGGGCCCGCGCCCGAAGCCGCGCCGGAGGCCGTGCCCGCGGCGGCGCCCGGGGCCGTGCCGTCCGCCGGCCGGGCCACGGGGAGCTGTGGCCACGTCGCCGTGGCCGTGGCCACCGCCGCGGACTGGCTGGAGCCGGCCACGATCTGGACCTGCGCGGGGACCCCGCTGGTGAAGACCCTGCCGACCGGCACGCGCGTCGACCCGCGCAGGGTGACCTCGGCGCTGCCGTCCGGTGTCCCCTCCGGCACCTCGAAGTACAGCTTCGCTCCGTTGACCGCGGTGGTGACCGGCAGCCCCTGGGCGTCCACGACCCGCACCCCCATGGCCAGGGCCGCCGGGTCCGGGGTCACGCTCACGCTCTGCGCGCCCGTCCGCACGGTGACCGGCCCGATCCGGGCGCCCAGCGGCCCGGACACCTCACCGGGATCCACCGCGAGCGAGGCCGGCGGTTCGGGCAGCCTGCGCGCCTCGCGCTGGAGGTAGTCGGCCAGTTTCTCCGCAGCGGGGTCGACGGCCTCCACCCGTACGCCCTCGGCCAGCCGCCAGATGGCCACCTGGGTGCCGGCCGCGGCGCTCTCCGCGGTGAGCGCCGCGGCTCCGGCCGCCTTGGCGAGCCCGGCGAGATCGTTGCGCTGGGGGTAGGAGTGCTCCAGTACCCAGCGGATCCGGCCCGCTTCTCCGTTTCCCGCGAGCGGCGTGCCGTTCCATCCGATCTCCGTGAACCGGGCCTGGGGCTGCGCGGCGCCCGCGACGCCGACTCCGTACGTCTGGAGCATGCCGCCCCCGTCGACCCGCATCTCGTACAGCCCGGCCGGGATCTGGCGCGCGGTTCCGTCCGGGCCGCGCAGGACGGCCTGTCCGAAGGTCTTCAGCCCGTCCAGGACGGCGCTCGCTCCCTCGGGCGTCCGGGGTGCGCCCGGACCGGTGTCGGCGACCGCCACCGCACCCGGGGCCCCGGCCAGTGCGGCGGCGAGCAGGGCCATCGCGATCGGCCGCCGTACGGAGCCCCGTACGGCCGTGGCGACCGGGGTGCGCGCCGCCGGTGCGGCGCCGGCCCCCTGGCCGGCAGCAGGAACCGGACCACCGCCCGGAGGGCGTTCAGGAGCAGCGCCATCGGCGGCGGCAGGAGTGGAGGGTGCGGGAACGGCAATCGACACAGTCTTCCCCTTCGGGCCGAAGGCCCAGGTGCCCGTGAGTACCGGGGAATCCTAGCCTCCTCGAACACTCAGACCACCGCCGCCTTCTGAGTGCCCATCAGCGGCACGTCCGTTCTGACGACGCGGCGGAAGGCCGCCGTGCCGCGGTTCAGGTCGTGCCCGATCGCGGTCGCGTCGATGTTGGCCGAGAACCACCGGTTGCCCTCCCCGTCGGGCGGGTCCTCCCGCACCCGGAGCCTTCCGTGCACCACCAGCGGTTCGCCGACGGACACGGACCCGGCGAGGTTCACCGCGAGGCCGCGCCGGGCCCACACCGTGTAGAAGCTGGTGGGCGCGTCCGCCCACGTCTCCTTCTTCCGGTCGTAGTACCTCGGGGTGACGGCGAAGCGGAACCGGGCCGCCGGGCCGCTCGCCGTGTCCTTGTAGTCGATCTGCGTGGCCACGTAACCCACCAGCGTCACCTGGGTGTCGTTCATCCCGGCCGCCCTTCCGGGGTCCGGCGGCGCGCTCGACCGCGCACCGCCCCGACCCCCGTCCCTGCCCGTCCGGACCCTCCGCACGGCGTAGGACCATGCTGGCCCGGTCGGCCGGAACCCGTCGGTGGCTGTGGACTACTGACGGCTTGTGGACAACTTCGCCACCGTCGCGTACTGCTCGCGCACCTCCCGGTAGCGCAGGAGTTCCGCCGCCACCGGCTCCAGTACCCGGGCCCGCCCGCAGCCCGCCGCCGCCTGGCGCAGCCGGCGCTCCGCGTCCTGCCCGTAGCGCCGTGCCGGGCCCCGGGCCCCGATCGAGCAGGCCCACTCCACGAGCGGACCGCCGACGATGCCGGCCACCATCAGCAGGACCGGCGGCATCAGGCTCGGTGCCAGGACCCCGGCGATCTGCCCGGCCAGCCACAGCCCGCCGTAGATCTGGAGCAGGGTCATGGCGGCCTGCGCCAGCACTGCCGCCGGCCACCACGAGGGCCGCGGCGGCCGGGCGCTGGGCATCGCGACCGCCGGCCCGAGGGTCACCGCGATCTCGTCCAGCGCCTGGGGGAGCCCTTCGGCGCCGCGGACCGCGGTTTCCCGTACGGCTTGCGCCCAGGGGTCGGGCAGGCCGTGGACCGCCTCGTCGGCGACGGTCCGGACGGCCTGTTCGACCCGCTGACGGGCCGTCACCTCTTCCTCCACCGGCTGCTCGGGGGCCGTCTGGGACCGCCCCATGGCCGCCAGGGCGGCGAGGCCGGACAGCGAGCGCGGGGCGCGCCGGCTCTCGTACCACCGCCACAGGCGCAGCCACGGGGTGCCGCAGGCCTTTCCGGCGTTGCGCCGCCAGGCCCGCTCGGCGGCGAGCCCGGCCGCGTACGCCCCGACCGCCTCGGCGAGCCGGTCCTCGAACTCGGCGCGCGCGGTCTCCCCGATCTCCGGCCCGGCATGGCCGTCGGCCACGTAGAGGGGCCGCAGGCGCGCCGCGGCCTTGTCCACGTCGGCGGAGATGCGGCGCGTCGCGGCGCCCTTCTCCTGGGTGAACTGGCCGAGCATCTCGCGCAGCTCCCCGACGCCTTCACCCGTGAGGGCGGACAGTCCGATGACGGTTGCTCCGGGCTCGCCGTGCTCGCCGAGCGCGATCCCGTCGTCGTCGAGGAGCCTGCGCAGGTCGTCCAGGACGAGGTCGGCGGATTCCCCGGGCAGCCGGTCCACCTGGTTCAGCACGACGAAGGTCACCTCCGCGTGCCCGGCCAGCGGGCGCAGGTAGCGCTCGTGCAGGACGGCGTCCGCGTACTTCTCCGGATCCACCACCCACACCACGGCGTCGACCAGCGCCAGGACCCGGTCCACGTGGTCGCGGTGGGCGCCGACCGCGGAGTCCAGGTCGGGCAGGTCGACGAGGACCATGCCGCGCAGCGCCTCGGCCTCCGAGGTCTCCCGGGGGCGGCGGCGCAGCCGGCCGGGGATCTCGAGGCGGTCCAGCAGTCCCGCGGCGCCGTCGGACCAGCTGCACGCGATGGGTGCGGCGGTCGTCGGCCTGCGCAGCCCGGTCTCGGAGATCTGCACTCCGGCGAGCGAGTTGAAGAGAGTGGACTTGCCGCTTCCGGTGGCTCCGGCGATGGCGACGACGGTGTGCTGCGCCGACAGCCCGCGGCGCGCGGCCGCCTCGTCCAGGACGCGGCCGGCTTCGGCGAGGGTCTTTCCGTCGAGGATCCTGGTCCGGGACAGCCCGATGAGCTGGCGCAGCGCGTCGAGGCGGACGCGCAGGGCCTGCGCCTCGGGGCTGAGCGGGGGCGCGGGGGCCTTGCCGCCGTCGCTTCCGGCGCCGGAGACCGCTCGTACGAGTGCTTCGTCGCCCTCCTCGTCTCCGCTCATGGGCCAGTCGTCCTCGCCGGCCCGGGGGCGTGAGCGGGCGATCAGTCCGTCGTCCCAGCGGTCGTCGGTGCGGTCGGTCAGGGCGGTCACCGCGTCACCTCTCCTTCTGCAGTAGGGACAGTGCGGCGATCAGCTCGGCCTGGGGTTCGGGACTGACTTCGAGCGCTTCGATCGGGGCGAGGCGGCGGTCGCGTTCGGCGCGCAGCACCTGGTCGAGGTGCTCGGCGACGAGTTCGCCGCCCCGGTCGCGCAGCCGTACGGCGGCCTGTACTCCGATCCGCTCGGCGAGCTTCTCCCCGGCCGGCCGGGCCCGCTTGCCGCCGAGGAGCGCCGCGACCAGCAGGGCGGCGACCCCGTCGGGGTCGGGCGCGGGCTGCTTGTCGAGGGCCGCGACCTCTTCCTCGGCGAGTTCCTCCAGCACGCGCCGCCAGCGGCGTACGGCCATGCCGATACGTTCCGCCGCCTCGCGGTCGGGGGCGGGCAGGGAGACCGCGCCGGCGGCGGGCTCGCGGCGCCAGGCGTCCGCGATGCGTTCGTCGGCGGCGGCGACGGCGCACTGGAGGAGCGCCGCGAGGGATTCCGCGAGGGAGTCGAGCAGTTCGTCGGCGCTGGTGTCGAGGGGGTAGCCGCGCCAGCGGGTCAGCGCGTCCCCGGCGAGTACGGCGCCCCGGTCCAGGCGGCCCCGGACCCGCTTGCCCTCCCTCTTGTAGGCGTCCTCGACGGCGAAGGTCAGCCGTACGGCGGCGGCGTGCTGGGCCGCGACGGCCGAGGCGAGCTCCGGCATCCGGCGCCCGAGGGAGTCGAGCGCGCCCAGGGCGGTGCGCCCGACGGCGTACTGGCGGGCGGCCGGGTCCTGCGCGTGGTGCGCGAGCCAGGCGAACAGCGGGGCCACGGCGCTGGCGGGCAGCAGCCCGCCCCCGCCGGCCGATTCGGGCAGCTCGGGCACCGTGAACCGGGGCACCTCGCCGAGCCCGGCCCGCGTGAGCAGGGCCCCGTACTGCCGGGAGACCTCGGCGAGCACCTGGTGCGGGACCCGGTCGAGGACGGTGACGAGGGTGGCCTTGTACTGCTTGGCGGTGCGCAGGAGGTGCCAGGGCACGGCGTCGGCGTACCGCGAGGCGGTGGTGACCATCACCCAGACGTCCGCGGCGCAGATGAGCTGGGCGGCGAGCGTGCGGTTGTCGACCACGAGGGAGTCGATGTCGGGGGCGTCGAGGATGGCGAGGCCGCGGGGCAGGGTGGAGACGGTCTCGATCCGCACCTCGCGGGTGGTCGCCGGGTGGCCGTGCCCGTGCCGGTCACCCGGACGGCGGGGGGTCCGCCGGGAGGAGGAGGGGGTGTCCTCGTCGTCCTGGGGGGCCCAGACCCGCATCAGATCGGGCAGCACCCGCACCCCGGCGAACCAGTGGTGGTCATCCGGATGGCAGACGAGGACGGGGGTGCGGGTCGTGGGCCGGAGTACCCCGGCTTCACTCACCTGGCGCCCCACGAGGGAGTTGACGAGGGTGGACTTACCGGCCCCGGTGGACCCGCCGACGACGGCGAGCAGCGGCGCCTCCGGCGCCTTCAGCCGGGGTACGAGGTAGTCGTCGAGCTGCGCGAGCAGCTCGGCTCTGGTCTGGCGGGCGCGGGGGGCGCCGGGCAGGGGCAGCGGCAGACGCACGGACGCGACCCGGTCGCGCAGGGCGGACAGGGCATCGAGCAGCTGAGGCCGAACATCCAAGGTCACCACATGCGAAGAATGCCCAATTTAGGAGCATTTTTGAAGCTTATACGTCCTCTGCGCGCCGAGCGCTACTCCGGCGGCACATCCCGGACACAGCGGACGAGTGGGGCACAGGCATAACGAGTGCACAACACCCAGGGCGCCACGGCGCAAAAGCGGTGCGAGAATCGCACCTGCCTGCGATTATCGGGACCGCTTCACCGAACCTCCACATCGTGGCACGCGAGTGAAGCAACCGGGACAAGGCAACCGGAGCCCTATCCTTGACCCGGCACGGACCACAGCCCCACCCCCATCCAGGGGCTCCAGGCCACCACGGCCACCTTCCGGCCCCCGTAGCTCAGTGGATAGAGCAGGTGCCTTCTAAGCACTTGGCCGCAGGTTCGAGTCCTGCCGGGGGCACACTTCCCGTACCACCCCGAAGCCCTCCCCCGTGGAGGGCTTTCGTGCAGGTCAGGGCACCCTAGCGAGCGCGCCGTAGCGATGACGTAAGCCCGTACAGGGCAAAGAGCCCCGGACCCCTCCGAGAACTCCGAGGGCTCCGGGGCTCCGTGGCCCGTCGTCGGTCAGCCGAACGGGCCGCGGCGCGCCAGCGGCAGGCGCGGGGTCGGGACGAAGGTTTCCTCCGCCGCTCCGCTGTCCTGGCGCAGGGACGACATCACCATCAGCTGCGGGTCCTGGAGCAGCAGGCGGGCGTGCAGGGCCCGCAGGGCCGAGCCGGGCTCCACGCCCAGCTCCTGGACCACGCGGGCGCGCTGGACGGAGTACACCGTCAGCGCCTCGTTGCCGCGGTCCGAGCGGTAGAGCGCGAGCATCAGCAGCCACAGGAAGCGTTCGCGCAGCGGGTACTTGTCCACCGCGTAGTACAGGTACGGAACGGCGTTGCGGTGCCTGCCCAGCTCCAGTTCCAGCTCGGCGCGCACTTCCATGTCCGCCAGGAAGCGCTCCTGACGGTAGAGCCGTTCCCGTTCGAGCATGGGCCCTTCCAGCCCTTCGGCGAGCGGGCCCGTGGACATCACGCGCGCCTTTTCCAGCAGCCCGACCGCCTGCAGGATCTCGCCCCGGCGCGCGGCGGCGATGCCGGCCGCCGCCAGCTGTTCGTACTCATAGAGGTCCACTTCGGAATCCCCGACGTCCAGCCGGTAACCGCCGGCCGACCACTCCAGGGAAACTCCCCCGCCGCCGTCGCCGTTCTCGGCCGACAGGAGACCGCGCAGACCCGAGACGGATTTCTGGATCAGATTCTTCGCGTAGGCCGGATAGCCGTCTCCCCAGAGAGCTTCTATCAGTTGATCGATACCCGTCTCCAGGCCCGGCCTGAGCAACAGCACGGCCAGCAGGGCCCGTTGTTTCGGCGGCCCCAGCTCCAGCGCTTTCGTTCCACGATCGGTCTGCAACGGTCCGAGAAGACGGAACCGCAGCCTCGACGCAGATCCGTCGTCCCCCTTGAAGCCGCGCTCGCGCAGCAAAACACCAGACATATCCACTCCCCCGGTAAAACCTCCATAAGGCTAGGTATTACCGGCTGGTTCTCACTGCCCGGAAATCGGATGAGAGAGAACTCACATCGCGCGATGCCTTGACGACATCCGGTAGTTGAGATCCGCGAAGGGCCCGCGTCCGCGACGGCGCCGACGGCCCCCCGGTCCGCGCGGCGGACGGTCAGCGATTACTCCAGCGGCTGGTCAAACCCCGTCGTCCAAGGTGATCCGGTCCCCGCTCTCGCTCTTTGGAGAAATCGATGACAGGTCCAGCGCAGCAGGACGAGCTCCGTTCCGCTCTCAGATTCGACAGCACCGTCCCCCGTGCCATGGTCCACCGCGCCGCGATCGCCGAAGTCTTTCTGACCGATTCCCGCCGGGTGCCGGATCAAACCGACACGTACGAGGTGGCGGCCCAGCTGCCCCGCGCCCACATCATGGGCGAGCAGTCGGGAACCCACGACTTCCTGCTGCTGATCGAAATGCTGCGGCAGGCCGGGGTGTTCCTCGCCCACACCTACGAGGACGTCCCCCTCGACGAGTCCTTCATCTTCCGCCACCTGCAGACCGAGGTACGGGACCAGTCGGCCCTGCGCACCGGTGACCGGCCGGCCCGCGCCGTCGCCACCCTCACCGTTCTCCCCCAGCGCAAGCGCAACGGGCGGGTGCAGGCCATCGACTTCTCCGGCTCGCTGGCCATCGAGGACGAGGACGCGCTCCAGTGCAGCGGCGGACTGGCCTTCTTCACCCGCGGCGTCTACCACGCGCTGCGCGAGCGCCGCCGCAGCACGCTGGCGGGCACCCTCGGCGTCCTGCCCACCCATGTGCCCACCGCACCCGCCTCGGTGGGGCGCCGCGACCCGTACAACGTGGTGATCACCCGGCCCGTCGCCGCCGGGGAGAGCGCGTTCGCCGCCACCGTGCTCTCCGACACGACCCACCCCCACCTGTTCGACCACCAGCTCGACCACGTTCCCGGCAACCTCCTGCTGGAGGCCGCCCGGCAACTGGCCGCGGCCTCGGTCTCCTCGCTGCACGCCATCTCGGCGCACGGGCTCCAGGTGACCTCGATGAACGCGCAGTTCCAGGAGTTCGCCGAACTCGACCTCCAGACCCGGGCCGTGGCCCGGGTGGAGCAGTTCCGGCTGAACGAGTCGCTGGGCGCGCTGGTCGTCCCGGTCGTGGTGGACATCCTCCAGCAGGGCCGCGTCGTCGCCTCGTTCCGCCTGGAGGTGGCCCAGTGACCTCCCGCCACATCACGACCGTCGTCGTCGACTACGGCGGCGTCCTGACCAATCCGCTGCAGGAGACCTTCGCGGCCTTCGCCGAGGCGGTGAACGTGCCGTTCCCCGAACTGCGGGGAGCCTTCGCGCGGGCGGCGCAGCGCCACGGCCGCAACCCCATGGCGGACCTGGAGACCGCTTCGTGCACCGAGCGCGAGATGGTCGAGCGGGTGCTCGCCGAGCTGCCCGGCCGGACGTACGAGGAACTGCTCGGCGACAAGGAGTTCGGCGAGGTGTGGTTCCGCGTCCGGACCGTCAACGAGCGGCTGGTGCGGTTCATCCGCGAACTGCGCGAGAACGGCTACCGCACCGCCCTGCTCACCAACAACGTCGTGGAATGGGGCCCGCGCTGGCGCGCCCAGCTCCCGGTGGACGAGCTCTTCGACGCCGTCGTCGACTCCTCGGCCGAGGGGGTGCGCAAGCCCGATCCGCTGATCTACCGGCGGCTGCTGGAGCGGCTGCCCGCGGCGGCGCACGAGTGCCTGTTCCTCGACGACCTCGACGAGAACTGCCGCACCGCCGCGGACCTCGGCATGCTCGCGGTCCACTTCACCACCACCGACGAGGCCATCGACCAGATCGTGGACCTGCTGCGCTCCCGCGGCGGCTCCTACGCCAGGAGCCTCGTATGACGCGGACGGACACCGTTCTGATCGTGGGCGCCGGGCCCACCGGCCTCACCACGGCCTGCGCGCTGCTCCAGCACGGAGTGGACTGCCGGGTGATCGACCGCAGGAAGGGCCCGGCCAGCGAGCCCAAGGCGCTGATCCTGTGGAGCGGCGCGCTGGAGGTACTGCGGCGCATCGACGTCGCGGACGCGCTGGAGAAGCGCTCGCTGCCGCTGTCCGGCGCGTCGTACTGGTCCAACGGCCGGCGCACCGGCGGGGTCCGCTTCGGGGCGCTGGAGGACACGGCGTTCCCCCACCCGCTGTGCGTACCGCAGTCGGTCACCGAGGGCGTGCTGTACGACCGGCTGCTCAGGCTCGGCGGCGACGTCGAATGGGACACCGAGCTGGCCGAGGCCACGATCACCGGACCCTCCGCGCCGGGCGGCGCCTCCTCCGGGGACGCCTCCTCCGGGGACGCCCGCACCGGGGACGCCCGTTCCGAGGTCTCGGTCACCCTCTCGGTGCCCGGTACGGACTCCCCCGCCCCCTTCTCGCCGACCTGGCTGGTCGGCGCCGACGGCACGCACAGCGCCGTGCGCCAGGCCGCCGGGATCACCTTCGAGGGCAGTACGTACGCACGTGACTTCCTGCTGGGCGACGGCGAGTTCAGCGGTGGCCTGCCCGAGGGCGAGGCCCAGTACCACCTCACCCCCGAGGGAGTGCTGGTCGTCGTACCGCTGCCCGGCGGCGGGCACCGGGTCTTCTTCGACCGGGACGCCACGGGCGAGGTGCGGCCGCCGTCCGACGCGGAGCTCCAGGAACTGCTGACGGCCCGCGGCCCCAAGGGGTGGAAGGTCGACTCCACCTGGTGGCGCAGCACCTTCCGGGTCCACACCAAGGTGGCCGGGACCTTCCGTGCCGGCTCCGTCTTCCTCGCCGGGGACGCCGCGCACTGCCACAGCCCGGCGGGCGGCCAGGGCCTCAACACCGGGGTGCAGGACGGCTTCAACCTCGGCTGGAAACTGGCCGCGGTGATCCACGGGGCGGATCCGTCCCTGCTGGACAGCTACGAGGCGGAGCGGCGGCCGGCCGCCCTGCGGGCGCTGCGCAACTCCGAGCGCCAGACCCGGCTGTGGATGCTGCGCAGCGGCCCCAAGCGGGTGCTGCGCGACACGCTGCTGAAGGTGGCCACCGCCACCGGCGCGCTGGACCGCAAGATCGTTCCCGAACTCGCGCAGCTCGATCCCGGACTGGAATCGAGCCCGGCGGTCCCGGGCGCGCTGCCGAAGGCCGCTGCCCGCACCACCACGCCCACCACGCCCACGGCGCCGACCGCGAGCGCCAAGACCACCAGGAACACCAAGGCCGCGCGCCTGCTGCGGCCCGGGGTGCGGCTGCCCGACACCCCGTGGCAGCCGCTGCACGGCACCGGCACGGCGTCGCTGCACGAGTTCCTCGCGACCGGCCGGCACGCGCTGCTCGTCGTCCAGGGCGGCGGCGACGACCTCGCCGAGGCCACCGCGCGGGAGGCCGCCGAGCTGGCGGCCCGCTCGACGGTGGGGCCCCAGACGGACGTCCTGCTGCTCACCGACCACAGGCCCCGGGGCGGGTGGGACGCCTCGGCCCCGTACGCCCGTGCCGTGGACGTCGGCCGGAAGCTGACCGCGCTGACCGAAACCGAACAGCGTCCGCTGGTCCTGTACGTACGTCCCGACGGCGCGGTCGGCGCCTGGTCCTCGCACCCCGATCTGACCCTGCTGGCCGCCGGGGTGTCCGTACTCGGCGCCGCCGTGGAAAGCGTGGCGTGATGCTGAGGCTCCTCGGTGCGCACCTCGTGCGCCGGCCGTGGCTGTTCCTGGTGGCGGCCCTCGTCCTGGTCCTGGACGCCGTCCTGCTCGGGGCCGACCTCCCCGACCGGCTCGGCAACGGCGGTACCACGGACCCCGGTTCCGAATCGGCGCGCGTGCAGCGCGTCCTGGAGGCGCACTACCCCGAGCAGCAGCCCAATCTGGTCCTGCTGGTGTCCGTACCGGAGGGTGCGCAGGTCGACGACCGCGCGTTCGCCGCACAGGGTGCCGCTCTGGCCGAGCGCCTCGCCTTCGAGAAGCCGGTCGTCGGCGTCGTCTCGTACTGGCAGACCGGACTCGCCGAGCTGCGCTCCCACGACGGCCGGCAGGCGGTGGTGGCCGCCCGCATCCAGGGCGACGAGAAGCAGGCCCGCGCGGCGCTGGAGGAACTGGCGCCCCGGTTCCGCGGCGAGCAGGGCGGGAAAGCCGGACAGGACGGACAGGGCGGGCAGGGCGGCGAGGACGGCAAGGGCGGCAGGGGAGGGCTCTCGGTCCGGATCACGGGCCCGCTCGCCGTGCAGAACGAGATCCAGGGCACCGTGGCCGACGACCTGGCCCGCTCCGAGCTGATCGCCCTGCCGCTCACCCTGATCGTCCTGGTCTGGGTCTTCGGCGGCGTGCTCGCCGCGGCCCTGCCGGTCCTGGTGGGCCTGGTCACCGTGCTCGCCACGGGTGCGGTGCTGCGGATCATCACCGGCTTCACCGAGGTCTCGGTCTTCGCGCAGAACCTCACCACGGCGCTGGGGCTCGGCCTCGCCATCGACTACGCGCTGCTGATCGTGCGCAGGTTCCGCGAGGAGCTGGACGCCGGGGCGCTCCCCGGGGAGGCCGTGCTGCGCACCGTGCGCACCGCCGGCCGGACCGTCCTGTTCTCGGCGCTGACCGTGGCGGTCGCCCTCGCGGCGATGCTGGTCTTCCCGCTCTACTTCCTGCGCTCCCTCGCCTACGCGGGGATCACGGTGGTGCTGGTCTCGGCCCTCGCCGCGCTGACGGTGCTGCCCGCGGTGCTGGCGCTGCTGGGGCGCCGGGTGGACGCGCTGACGGTGCGCCGCCGCGGGCGCGGCCGCGGGCGCGTGAACGCGCCGGCGCCCAAGGGACGGGTGACGGAGCTCGTGATGCGCCGTGCGCCGCTGGTCACGATGGCGGTGACGGGCGTCCTGCTGGTGCTGGGACTGCCCTTCCTCGACGCCCGGTTCGGCACCGCCGACCACCGGCAGCTGCCCGCCGCGAGCGAGTCGCGGATCGCGCAGGAGGTCCTGCGCGAGGAGTTCGACGACCTGCCCGAGGGTTCGATTCCGGTCCTGCTGCGTACGGGCGGGGCCACCCCCGCCGCCGCGCGCGCCACCGCGGAGCGGATCGCCGGGAAGCTGTCCGCGCTCGCCGGGGTGACCCGGGTCGAGTCCTCGGCCGGCACCTACCGCGACGGCGTCCGGTCGGAGGTCCCCTCCCCCGCCGACTCCGGCCGCAGGACGGCCGGTCACGACCTGCTGACGGTCGTCGCCGAGGACGACACGGCCGCGACCTCGGCCGCCCATCAGGAGCTCGTGGGGCGGTTGCGCGGGGCGGCCGGGTCCGACGGCGCCTCCGTGGGCGGTCCGGCGGCCGAGGTGGTGGACAGCAAGGCGGCCATCGGCCGGGGTCTGGTCCCCGCCCTCGGCTTCATCCTGGTCGGGACGCTGGTGCTGGTCTTCCTGCTGACCGGGAGCCTGGCCCTGCCGCTGCTGACGATCGTGCTCAACGGCCTCAGCCTGACCGCCATGTTCGGCGCGGTGGTGTGGGTGTTCCAGGAGGGCGGGCTGTCCGGTCCGCTGGGCTTCACGGCGACCGGGGACGTGGAGGCGACCCTCCCGGTCCTGATGTTCTGCGTGGCCTTCGGCCTGTCCATGGACTACGGGGTCTTCCTCGTCGCCCGGATCAAGGAGCACTTCGACCGGACCGCGGACCACCGGGCGTCGGTGCTGCACGGCATGCGCACCACCGGCGGGCTGATCACCGCGGCCGCCGTCGTGCTCAGCGTGGTGTTCGTCTCCATCGGCCTGTCGCGGATCACCAACACCAAGATGCTCGGCCTCGGCGTGGCCCTGGCCGTGCTGGTGGACGCCCTGGTCGTACGGACCCTGCTGGTCCCGGCGGTACTGGCCCTGCTGGGCCCGCGCACCTGGTGGGCACCGGCCCCGCTGCGCCGGATCCACCAACGCCTCGGGCTGCGCGAGGAGTCCGGGCCGCTCGTACCGGCCGACCCGCCGGATTCCCCGGATTCCCCGGGCGGGCCCGATGGCCCCGATGGCCCGGCATCCCCCGATTCCCCGGCCGGCCCCGAAAGGACCACGCATGACCGCGCACCCGCCGCCCTCTGAGCCGGCTCCCTCCGGGCCCGGGCCCGCTGAGCCCGCACCCTCCGAACCGGCTCTCTCCGAGCCGGCACCCTCCGAACCGGCTCTCTCCCAACCGGCTCTCTCCGAGCCGGCCCCGCGGTACCCGTCGATGCAGGCCGTTCTGGTCACCGGGGCCACCGGGCTCCTCGGGCACGCCGTCGTCGCCCGGCTGCTCGCCGCCGGGTCCGAGGTGACCGCGGTCGTCCGGGACGCCGAGCGAGCCCGGGCCCTGCTGCCGGGGCATCCCGCGCTGCGTCTGGTCGCCGGGGACGTCACCGACATCGACAGCTACGCCGGCGCCCTGCGCGGGATGGACGCGGTGATCCACACGGCCGCGTACTTCCGCGAGTACTACCAGCCGGGCCACGACCTGGATCTCCTCCACCGGACCAACGTGGACGCGGTGGAGGAGCTGCTGAAGGCGGCGGTCGACGCCGAGGTTCCCACGGTGGTGCAGACGAGCTCCGTCGCCGTGCTCGGCGGCGGCGACGTCCGCTCGCCCGCGGACGAGGCGACCCCGAACGGGGACCCCGACCGGGGCAACCACTACCGCGCGAGCAAGATCCGCGCGGAGCGGTTGATCGAGGGCTTCGGCGAGAAGTACGGGCTGCGGGTGCCGCTCGTCCTGCCCGGCTGGATGTGGGGCCCCGGCGACTGCGGACCCACCTCGGCGGGGCGGCTCTTCCTGGCGGTGGCGCACGGCGCGATCAAGGCGCTGCCCACGGCGGGCAACCACGTGGTGGACGCCCGCGACGTGGCCGCCGTCTGCGTCTCCGCGGCCGCGCTCGGGACCGGCGGCCGGCGCTACATCGCGGGCGGCAGCTGGTACCCGCTGCACGAGATCTGCGCCGCCGTGGTGCGCGCGACCGGCACCGGAACGGTGCCGCGCAAGCTACCACCGCCGGCCGCGATGACGATCGCCGCGGTCCTGGAGTGGCGGGCAAAGGTGCGCGGAGTACCGCCCGTCGCCACCCGGACCGGCATGCGGACGCTGCTCGAAGGACACCACCGGAGGGTTTCCTCCGCCCACGCCATCAACGAACTCGGCGCGCGTTTCCGCCCGTTGGAACAGACCGTCACGGACCAGGCCGCCTGGCTCCGCGCGCGAGGAGAACTGCCGGCCGCCCCCGCGGCGCCGGCGCGAAAGGTGAGGAGTTCATGAGCATCATCAAGCGGGTCGCCGTCCTGGGCGCGGCCGCGGCGCTGCTGGCGAGTCCGGTGCTGGCGGCCGTGACCGCCTCCGACACCCCGGCCGCGGCCGCCGCCGGGGCCTCGGTGAACGTGTCCTCACCGCCGTCTCCCGCCGAGGCCGAGGCGGCCGCGCAGCGGACCGCGGCGCGGCTCACCGCGCAGCACATCGTGGACGTTCCGGTCTCCTTCACCGTGCGCAACACCAACGGCAGCAAGACCGGTTGCCGCACCAGCGGCGGCACCCAGCGGATCAGGGGCCACCTGACCGCGCCCGCGTCCGTGCTCTCCTCCGGGCAGCAGGCGGTCACGCTCTACCAGCACGGAATCGCGGCGGGCGAGTGGTACTGGCGCCTCGACGTGCCCGGCTACCACTACGCCGAGGAGCTCGCCAAGCGCGGCCACGCCTCCGTCACCGTCGACCGGCTCGGCTACGGGGCCAGCGACCGTCCCGACGGCTTCGACACCTGCATCGGGGCCGAGGCGGACATCGCGCACCAGATCGTGGAGCAGTTGCGCGCAGGGACGTACGCCCTCGAAGGCAAGCCGGCCGAGGGCCCCGCCGAGGCGCAGGGCTTCGACACGGTCACCCTGGCCGGGCAGTCCAACGGCGGGCAGGTCGCCCAGATCGAGGCCTACTCGTTCGGCGGGATCGACGGCCTGATGATCATGGACTGGACCGACCGGGGCCTGACCCCGGAGGCCAACACCCGGTTCTTCAGCGCCCTCCAGAGCTGCATGGCCGGCGGGCAGCCCAGCCGCGAGCCCTCGGACCCGAGCGGCTACGTCTACTACGACCTGGGGCCCGACCAGTTCCGCCGGGGCAACTTCCACGACACCGAGCAGCAGGTCATGGACGCGGCCGCCCCGCACCAGAACCGCCACCCCTGCGGCGACATGAGCTCACAGCTCGACTCCGTCTTCACGGACCTGGCGCACCTGGGCTCGGTCAAGGTCCCGGTCCTCCTCGTGTACGGGGACGACGACGCCCGCGTCACCGGAGGCGCCGCCCACCAGCGGCTGTTCACCGGCGCGCAGAGCGAGCTCGTCACCATCCCGGGAGCAGGGCACTACGCCACGATGGCCCGCTCGGCGCCCGCCACCTTCGACCGGATCGACGCCTGGCTCGACGCCCGCGGACTGTGACCCCGGCCCGTCCTCCCCTCCCGGCGCACCGGCCGCCCTCCTCCTGACCGCCTGCCTCCTGACCCCCGCCCCCCACAGATCCCCCTTCATCCAGAGAGCAGAACATGCCGAGCACACCGAGTACACCGAGTACACCGAGCACGCAGCAGCCCGCTCGCACCACCCCCGTGGACCATCCCCCCGCACTGCAGCGCTGGGGGCGGCTGACCGCCTCGCGGTCCCGCCTCGTGGTCTGGGTGTCCGTCGCCCTGGCCGTGGTGGGCCTGGTCCTGGCCGCCGGCACCATGAACCGCCTGGTCCTCAGCCGCTTCGAGACCCCCGGATCCGAGTCGGTCACCACCCGCGCCGTCCTGGAGAAGGAGTTCAAGGCGGGGACTCCCAGCGTGCTGCTGATGGTCACCGCCAAGCAGGGCACCGTGGACGAGGGCGCCGTCGCGTCCGAGGGCCGCGCCCTGGAGCGGGAACTGGCCGGCCAGGCCGGGGTCGCCGAGGTCTTCTCGTACTGGTCGCGGGGCAACTCGCCCACCATGCGCGGCAAGGACGGCAAGCAGGCCCTGATCATCGCCCGGATGTCGGGCACGGTGACCGAGGCCCGGACCAGGCTGGCGGACATCTCGCCCGCCTTCACCCGGGACGGCGCCCGGGTGACGGTCCAGGTCGGCGGCGGTGACGAGGTGTTCCGGCAGGCCGCCGAGCAGTCCCGCAAGGACTTCCTGCGGGCCGAGATGATCGTCTTCCCGCTGGTTCTGCTCCTGCTGTTCGCCATCTACCGCCGGTTCTCGGCCGCCCTGCTCACCCTCGGCATGGGCCTGTTCTCGGTGATCACCACCCTGGCGCTGATGCGCGGTGTCACGTACGTCACCGACGTCTCGACCTTCGCCGCCAACCTGGCGCTGGTGATGGGCATCGGGCTCGGCGTCGACTACAGCCTCTTCGTCATCAACCGCTTCCGCGAGGAGCTGCGGGCCGGCCGGTCCGTCCCCGACGCCGTCGAGCAGTCCGTCGCCAACGCGGGCCGCACCGTCGCCTTCAGCGGTCTCACCGTGATCCTGTCGCTGGCCGCCCTGCTGCTCTTCCCGTTCCCCTTCCTGCGCTCGTTCGCGTACGCCGGTATCGCCACGGTCCTCACCTCGGTCTTCGCGGCCCTGGTGATCCTGCCCGCCTCGCTGGCCCGCCTCGGCCACAAGATCGCCCGCAAGAACGACAACGCCCGTCCCGAGCGGGGCTGGTGGCACCACACCGCGCTGCGCATGATGCGCCGGCCGCTGCTGTACGGGATCCCCGCGCTGGTGGTGCTGGTGGGGCTGGCCTCGCCGGTACTGGGTCTGACCTTCGGCGTGCCGGGTGCGCAGGTGCTGCCCCGTGACGTGTCCAGCCGCGTGGTCCAGCAGCAGATCCTCGACAACTTCGCCGCCGAGGAAATGAGCGCGATCAAGGTCCTGCGCACCGGCCAGGCCGGGACCGACGCCAACCGGACCTCGATCGAGACCACGGCCGTCGAGCTGTCCCAGGTCTCCGGAGTCCACCAGGTCGACGCCCTCACCGGTTCGTACGCGAGCGGCCGGAAGATCGCCGAACCCGGGGAGTCCTCCCGCCGGTTCGCGAACGAGCGCAGCACCTGGTACTCGGTGGTCGCCACGCACCGCGCCGTCGCGCAGCACATCGACCGGACCCACTCCGAGATCCGCTCCGTCGTCTCCAAGGGCGCCGAGCCGGGCGCGGTGAAGATCGGCGGCTACCCGGCCGAGCTGAGCGAGTTCCGCGCCGAGCTGGTCGACCGGCTGCCGCTGGTCTTCGGGCTGATCCTGGTGACCACGTTCCTCGTCCTGTTCCTGATGACCGGCAGCGTCCTCCTGCCGGCGAAGGCCATGCTCCTGAACACCCTGAGCATGGGCGTGATGTTCGGCGTCCTCGTGTGGATCTTCCAGGAGGGCCACTTGGCCGATCTGTTCGGCTTCACTCCGAGCGGCTCCATCGAGCCCAGCATCCCGATCCTGATGTTCTGCGTGGCCTTCGGCCTCTCCATGGACTACGAGGTCTTCATGCTGTCGCGGATCAAGGAGGAGTACGACCTGACCGGCGACAACACGGGCGCGGTGGCCGCCGGTCTGGAGCGCAGCGGCCCGCTGATCACCTCGGCCGCGGTCATCCTCGCCGCCTCGTTCGCCACGTACGCCTCGTCCGAGATCGTCTTCCTCAAGATGCTCGGCATCGGCATGGTCGTGGTCATCCTGATCGACGCGACGCTGATCCGCGCGGTCCTCGTACCGGTCTCCATGCGCCTCGCCGGCAAGGCCAACTGGTGGGCGCCGGCGCCCCTGCGCGCGTTCCACGCGCGGTTCGGCATCTCCGAGTCCTCGGCCCCGGCCGCACCCGCCGGCGCACCCGCCGGCGCGGCCTCCGCCGCCGCCTCCGGGCCGTCCGACACGGCAGGGGTCGGCGCACCCGCCGACCGCGCCTGATCCATCCGGCCTCCGGGAGAGAGACATGCTGGGATTCGGAGTGACGGCGCTCATGCTGGTGGGCTCCGCCGCAGTCCACTACTACCTGTGGATCCGCCTGGTCCGCGACACGACCGGGCCGGGAACGCCCGTACGGCGGCTGGCCACGTGGGGGGTGGTCCTGTCGGCGCTGCTCGCTCCCGGGACCCGGATCCTCACCCCGCTGTTCGATCCCTCGGACGGAGGGGGCGGCCGGTTCCTGGCGTGGCCCGGCTACACCTTGATCGGAGTACTGCTCTACCTGCTGCCGACGCTCGTGATACTCGAACTGCCGCGGGCCCTCGTGCTGCGCGGGTGGCGGCGGACGGGTGCGGAGGCGGCGGGGGACGGGACGGCTCCGGCTGCGGCTGCGGCTGTCGCTCCGGCTGCGGCTGCGGCAGCGGGTCCGGCTGCGGCTCCGGTTGCGGCTCCGGCAGCGGTGGCGGCTCCGGCCGACGTCTCGGTACCGGTCTCCGGGCCGGCCGTTTCGGCGCCGGCCGCCTTGTCGGGGGCGTCGGCGCCGGCACCCACCCCGGCGGAGACCGGGGGCCGTGACCGGCTGGTCGGCCGCCGGCTCTTCCTCGGGCGGGCGGTGGGGACCCTGGCCGGGGCCACGGCGCTGGGCACCGTGGGCTACGGGATGTCCTCCGCGCTCGGAGACCCTCTGATCAAGCGCGTACCGGTCACCCTCTCCAAGGTGAACCCGCGCCTGGCCGGTCTGCGGATCGCCGTCGTCAGCGACATCCACCTGGGGCCGCTCCTCGGGCGCGCCCACACCGAGCGGATCGTCCGGATGGTCAACGGGCTGCAGGCCGACCTGGTGACCATCGTCGGCGATCTCGCGGACGGAACGGCGTCCCAGCTGGGGCCCGCGGCCCGGCCGCTGAAGGGGCTCGAATCGCGGTACGGCGCCTTCTTCGTCACCGGCAACCACGAGTACCTGTACGACGGGGTCGAGGACTGGCTGGACGAGATGCGCGCCGTCGGCGTCCGCCCGCTGGTGAACGAGCGCGTGGAGATCCTGCACAACGGGGCCCACCTGGACCTGGCCGGGGTCGAGGACCTCGCCGGGGAGGAGCACGGCCGGGGGCCCGACCTCGGGAAGGCCCTGGGCGGGCGGGACCTGTCGCGTCCCGTCGTACTCCTCGCCCACCAGCCGGTGTTCGCCGCCGAGGCCGCGCGGCACGGGGTGGACCTCCAGCTGTCCGGGCACACGCACGGCGGGCAGATGTTCCCGCTGACCGCGATCACGGAGCTGGCCAATCCGGTCAACTCCGGGCTCGGGCGGGTGGACGACACCAAGGTGTACGTGACGAACGGGGCGGGCTTCTTCGGCCCGCCGGTCCGGGTCGGCGCCCCGGCGGACATCACCCTGCTGGAACTGCGCTCCCCGCGGCTCGTGTGACCCGCGACGGCGCGGGGCTGGGGCGGGGCGGCGCGGCTCCGGGCTGTTACTCGAAGGCCCTGACGGCCTGGTAGTAGGTCCACGCGGTGCCGTCGCAGGAGGCCTTGCGGGCGCCCGAGTAGCGTGCGCAGACCCGTTTCAGGTCGGAGTGGAACATCGTGTCCAGCCGGGGCTTGGCGGACGGGAACCCGCCCGCCACCTTGTAGTTGCGGTACCCGAAGTCGTGGCGGGCGCAGGCCTCACGGAAGGGGAAGCCGAAGGGGTTGTCGGGGGACGTGGTGCAGTAGTCCGTGGACCAGTCGAAGCCGTACGCCTCCCACTCGGCCCGGTTCTCGCGCGCCGCGGCCCAGGCGTCCTGACTGGCCGCACCCGGCTGCGTCCAGCCGCTCAGCACCTGCGGCTTGTCCTGCGGAACCAGCGGGTGCTGCCCGGCCGCTGACGCCGATGGCGCGAGGGCCAGTACGGCCGCCACGGCGCCGGAGACGAGAGCGGACGCGCGGACTCCGGTCCGGGCGGGGGCTGGGGCTGGGGCTGGGGCTGGGCGGCGGGGCACGCACCCTCTAACGAGGGCGGCCGCAGGGGGTACCGGGATCCGTGGGTCCCGGCCCGCGCCGAGGACGGACCGAACCGAACCTGACCGAACTGAACCGGACCGGTACTCAGGTATGAGCCGATGTCACCCTTCCGGCAGAGATTCGGTTCAGCCTCGGGAGGGACGCGGACTACCGCCGGCGCCGCGAATACTCGTGGACATGAACCGCCGTCCTCTCGTCATCGTCGCCGCCACCGTCGGAGTCCTCGCCACCGCCGCCATCGCCCTGCCCAACCTCCCGCGCAACCCCCTGACCGACACGATCAACGACCGGGTGTTCAAGGAGAGGGGCATGCGCTTCGCGACGGCCGCGGACGCTCCGACGCACGGGGAGGGCGCGCGCGGGCAGGCGGCGCGGGGGGCGGCGGCCCGCGGGGAGGCCACGTGGGTGCTGCCGCGCTGGGTGCCGAAGGACGCGACCGACGTGCGAATAATGGCGCGCACCGACGGTCAGGCGCGGCTGCTCCGCTTCACGCTGGGCGCGACCCCGCTGGACGGCCCGCAGTGCGCGGCGGGCACGCCGAGCAGGCACTCCGGGACGACCCTGCAGGCCAAGTGGTGGCCGGCGGGCACCAGGGCCGAGGAGCGGCCCGAGTGCCGTGGCGCCTACCAGTACCAGGTCACGGTGCGCGGCAAGGAGGTGTACGCCTGGACCGACGGCACCCCCTCGCCCGGGGCGGGCACGCAGGACGGCGCCCCCGTCCGGCAGGTGTCGGCCACAACGCCCTGAGCTTCAGCGACCCGTGCGCAGCTCACGGGCCGCCGAGAGTTCCGCGAGGAGTGCCCGGTGCGGGCGCAGCCAGTCCTGCGCCGAGGCGGCCGTCGGCAGGCCCGCCGGCAGGCTGTCGTGGAAGGCCGCGGTCTCAGGTTCAACGGCCCGGTGGTGGGTCAGGATCCGCGGTTCTCCAGGCCCGTCCGAGGCCACGACCACGCTCCGCAGGAACATGGCGTTGGCCACCAGCAGCCAGTGGGTCGCGCCCGGGTCGGCGCCGGAGCCGGTGCCGGTGCCGCTCGACAGCGCCCACGGGTCCGGAGCCACGTACCGCACCCGCCCGACGCCGGTGAACTCGGCCGCGGCCGCGCACATCGAGCAAGGCTCCTGGGTGCTCCACAGGGTCGCCGCGCCCAGGTCCCAGCCCGTACGGGCGGCCCCCAGCGCGTTCATCTCGGCGTGCGCGAGCGGCGTCCCGCGCAACGGCCCGGTGCCCGGGCCGTCCTCGTACGCCTCGTTGCGCCCCTCCGCGACCGGCTCCCCGTCCCCGTCCGTCAGAACGGCACCGACCGCCAGCCCCCCTGCCACGAGCGCCTCATAGGCAAGCCCAAGCGCCCTACGCAGCGCCTCCGGCGCCGCGCCCCACTCCACGTCAAAAGCACGCTCCCCGTCACTCAGCCGCCCATTATCAAAACCCCCCTCCCCCACCACACCGGCCACCCCACCTCAGCCGCCCCCGCGAAACCCCCCGTATCCCCCCACCTCCCGACACCCCTACCGAGCGCCCTCCCCACACCGAGTCCGGCACCCAGCGCCGCCCACCCCCAACCGAGACCGCCGCCCCTCCCGCCGTCCGACACCCCTACAGAGCGCCCTCCCCACACCGAGTCCGGCACCCAGCGGTACCCACCCCCGACCTCCCCACACCGAGTCCGGCACCCACTGCGCACCTCCCCCCTCCCGCACCGCCTCCGTCGTCCCTCCGGCACCCGCAGCCGCCGCTCAACGCAGCCCTCCCCACTCCGAGTCCGGAATCCCTGCCACCTCTCGCGACACCCACCCCGGCCGAGGCCGCCGTCCCTGGCCGCACCGCTGGCAGCGCCTCCTGCGGCACCGCTCGCCGGCTGAGGGCGGCACCCTCCCCATCCCTCGCCGCGCCTACCGCGGCATCGCGTGGCGTCGTTATCGTCGCCCCCATGGACATCCGCATCGCACGCACCGTCGACGAACTGCAAGCCGCTGAAGTCCTCTTCGACGGGCCCGCCCGGGCGGACTGGTCCGAGCGGTTCCTGGCCGCCCCGGGGCACCTGATGCTGATCGCCTACGTCGACGGCGTTCCCGTCGGCATGGTGTCCGGGGTCGAGATGATCCACCCCGACAAGGGCACCGAGATGTGCCTCTACGAGCTCTCGGTGGACGAGGCCCACCGCCGGCGCGGGCTCGGCCGGGCCCTGACCGAGGCGCTCGCCGCCGAGGCGGAGTCGCGCGACTGCTACGGCATGTGGGTGGGCGTCGACACCGACAACGAGGCCGCGCTGGCCACGTACGGGGCGGCCGGCGCCCGCGACGAGGGCGTCTTCAGGATGCTCGGCTGGCCCTTCGCCCGCTAGGCCGTCTCCCTCGGCGCTTGGCTGTCGGGGTCGGCGTCATCGGGGGCCACGGGTGGAGTGCGCTGCGGGCCGGCGCGGGCCGGGCAGGGCCCGCAAGAGACGGGCCCAGGGCTGTCGGCAAGGTCCCGTCATCGCCCGAAGGCCGACCACCCCGCACCGCGTCTGACGCGGGTCCGATCCGGTGCGGCGCGGCGCCGTGCGGTCCGATCCGGTGCGGCGCCGTGCGGTCCGATCCGGTGCGGCGCCGTCCGGTCCGGTGCGGCACGCTCCGGCGCGGTCCCGTACGGTCCGATCCGGTGCGCTCCGGGCCGGTGCAGTGCGGTCCGATCCGGTGCGGTGCGTCCGCGCAGTCCGGTCCGGTCCGGTGCGGTGCCTCCGCGCAGTCCGCTCCGGTCCGGTGCGGTCCGGTCCGGTCCCGCGCGGCACGGTCCGGCGCGGTGCCGTCCGGGGCGGGGTGGCTCGGCGCCAGCCGAGGCGGAGTGGCTCGGCGCCAGCCGGGCCCGCGCGGCTCGGCGCCAGCCGAGGCAGCGCGGCTCGGCGCCAGCCGAGGCAGGGCCGTGCGCGGGCGGGCCGGGTCGTGCGCGGGCGGGCAGGCAGGCGGGCAGGCGGGCGGGCGGGCGGGCGGGCGGGCGGGGAATGATGGTGCGTGCTGGCTCCGGCGCACCCTGGGGCGGCGTGTCGTGGGGCCAGTCGGCGCACCCTCCGCGCGGGCGGCCCGTGCCTCGCCGAGCATCGGCGGCATGACCGCATTCACCGCGCTGCTCCCGGCCGCCGCCCTGCTGGCGGCGGCCACCGCCCTGCCGCCGTACGCCTCCCCCGCCGCAGCCGCCACCGCCGACGCCCCCATCGCCCCCTACGTCGTCGTCCTCAAGGACGGCACCACCCGTGCCTCCGCCTCCGCGGCCACCCGCGCCCTCGCCGCCGAGTCCGAGGCCGCCGGCGACAGCGTCGGGGCCGTCTACGACACCGCCCTGAGCGGTTTCGCCGTCCGTACGACCGCCGCCCGCGCCGCCGAACTCGCCGCCGATCCCCGGGTGGCCTCCGTGGAGCCCGACACGGTCTTCCGGATCAGCGACCCCCCGGCCGACATCCCCCTCCTCGACGACGAGGTCCCCGCCGCCGCCCCCCTCGTGCAGAGCCCCGCGCCCTGGTCCCTGGACCGGCTCGACCAGAACGAGCTGCCGCTCGACGGCTCGTACGCGTACCCGGCCAAGGCCGAGGGGATCACCGCGTACATCGTGGACACCGGGATCAACACCCTGCACCAGGAGTTCGGCGGCCGGGCCCGCTGGGGCGCCAACGCGGTGTTCATGGAGAGCGCCACGGACTGCAACGGCCACGGCACGCACGTCGCGGGGACCGTCGGCGGAGCCACCTACGGGGTGGCCAAGGGGGTTTCGCTCGTCGCCGTGAAGGTGGCGGACTGCCGCGGGGACGCGACCCTGTCGGCCATCACGCGGGGCGTCGACTGGATGGTGAAGGACGCCCTCAAGTCGCCCGGCACCCCGGCCGTGGCCAACATGAGCCTGGGCGGCGGCCACAGCTTCGCCCTCGACAGGGCGGTGACACGGGCGATCGCGTCCGGGATCACCTTCGCCGTGGCGGCGGGCAACTCCGGCGAGAACGCCTGCACCGGCTCCCCCTCCGGGGTCCCGCAGGCGCTCACCGTGGGTGCGACGGACGCGACGGACCGGCGGGCCGACTTCTCCAACCACGGTGCCTGCGTGGACCTCTCCGCCCCCGGCGTGGCCGTCACCTCCGCCTGGAAGGGATCCGCCACGGCCCTCGCCCGCGCCTCCGGCACCTCGATGGCGGCCCCGCACGTGGCGGGCGCCGCCGCGCTGGTGCTGGCCCGCGGCCTGGCGGCCGGCGGCCCGCGCCAGACCCCGGCCCAGGTGGCCGAAGTGCTCGTACGGGACTCCGTGCGGGACCGGATCACCGCCCTGCCGGCCGGGACTCCGAACCTGTTGCTGCACGTCCCGGCCGCCCAGTAGCCCGTACGGGAACCTCCGCCGGCGGCGCCTCCCCCGCCCCGGCGGACCCCGACGGCCCGGGCCGAAAACCCACCCGCAGGCCACCCCGCAGGCCCGCCCCGCAAGCCCGGGCGAAACCCCACCCGCCCCACCCGCGCCGCCCCGGGCCCACGGGTGTGCGCCCCTCCGCTCCACCCGGCCTGATGGCACATCAATTTCTGTGTGCTTCGGGCGAAAGCAAGTCATTGACATCTCAATCCCGCGACGCGTCAATATCGGCCACCGCACCGGCTCGACCTCCCCCACACAGCGGGTGGGGGGAGGGTTCGTATGACGAAGGAGTCGCGACCTAGTGAGTACAACGTTTCGCCGAAGAGTTCTGGCCGGGGCCGGCGCTCTGTCCCTGGCCCTGACGGGCGCCGTGGTGGGTCTGTCGGGCACCGCGCAGGCCGCGACCAAGACGACGCCCGTCCCGATGGACTGCGTCGCCCCCGCGCCCCAGCCCGGTGGTTCGGGCACGCAGAACTACACGATCACGCTGCCCGACGGCGCCAAGGCGGGCGACGTGGTCCCGGTCACCATCGACCCGGGTCCGAGTCCGGTCATCCCCGGTTTCGCGGTGACGACCACCAACGTCTCCAAGATCACCCTGAAGGTCGGTTCGACCCTCCAGACGGTGGTCAGCCCGCCCGAGACGGTCAACGTGCAGCCCGGCGTCCCCCTCGACCCCGCCGGCTTCTCCGGGACCGTCAAGATCCCGGACGGCAGCGAGGGCACCACGGTGAACGTGGCGCTGGACCTGGCGGTGACCGACGCGAGCCTCATGGGCTCGGTCTTCACCACCACCTGCACCCCGAACCCGCGCCCGAGCGCCTCGCTCGGATCCGTGGCCGTGGAAGCGCTGCCCAAGGACCCGATCACCACCAAGCTGACGCCCAACAGCGGCGAGGCGGGCACCGCGGTCGTCGTCACGGGCGCCAACTTCCCGGCGGGCCCCGTCACCTGCTCCGCGCTCAAGAACGGCACGCCCACGGGTGACACGGGTACCGGAACGGCGACCGCGGCCGGCGCGGCGACCTGCGACATCGTCGTCAACCAGCCCGCCGACACGATCAAGATCGACGGTTCGATCCTCCCGTACAAGACCTACATCTTCATCGTCGCGCAGCCGGGCGTGCAGAACCCGGTCGACGTCGAGGTCCTGCCCGGCCCGCTGGCCATCGGCCCGCAGGCGGGCAACCCCGCCGTCAGCTTCGGTTCGGTCACCATCAACGGCAAGTCCCAGTCGGTCGTCGGCCAGTTCACCGCGATGGCCGTCCAGGACTTCCGCGGCGGGACCCTCGGCTGGGACGTCTCGGCGACCCGTACGCCGTTCCTGAACTCGGTCACCGGACACTCCATGGCCACCGCGCAGATCGGCATCCAGCCGACCTGCAAGGTGACCAACCCGGCCAGCCCGAGCGCCTGCACCGCGGGTGCGCCCGGAGCGATCTCCGACGTCCCGCTGAAGGTCGCCTCGGCGGCCGCGGGCGGCGACAACCTGACGGGTGGCGAGTTCGAGATCGGCGGTGCCGGAATGATCCAGCTCCCGCCGTTCATGTTCGCCGACACCTACCAGTCGGTCGTCACCTTCTCGATCGCCTGACCCGTACGACCCCGCTCCACCCCGGGTGGTGCGGCGCTGCAAGAGACGGGCGGTTCTCCGGTGGCCGGTGAAGCGGTGCGGAATGGAGCCGGGGCCGTCGCCGACACCCGGGCGGTCGCGGCCGATGTGC